>CAXNEP010000156.1:0-6010 GCA_964200865.1 Cypionkella sp.
CGGACAGGTCTTTCAGCCAGCCAAAGAACGGCGCGTGACGCAGTTCGATGGTGACGAAAATCACCTTATACAGGGCAAAGAAAATGGGGATCTGAATCAAAATCGGCAGGCAGCCCGCAGCGGGGTTTACCTTTTTGGTTTTGTACAGGTTCATCATTTCTTTTTGCATGCCCGCGCGGTCTTCGCCAAAACGCTCTTTCAGCGCCTCCATTTCGGGCTGCAATTCCTTCATCCGCGCCATCGAGACATAGGATTTATAGGCCAGTGGCAGAACCAGCGTTTTTAGAACAAAGGTCAGGCCAATAATGGCAAGGCCCATGTTGCCGATTTGGGCATTTAGCCAGTGCAGCACGGCGAAAATCGGTTTGGTGAAGAAATAGAACCAACCCCAATCGATGGAATCGATAAACCCTGCGATAACGGGTTGGTCGGGGTTTGCTTTGGCACCAAACAGGCGCGACAGCAGGCTAGGGGTGTTTTCGTATTTCTGGATCGTGGCCCATTCTTTGGCACCCGCGAAAAGCTGCGTTGTTGATTTTGTGCTTTGGCCCGCCGGTACGGTGACCAAAGGCATGCGCACTTCGGCCTGATAGATATTGGCACTGGGCAGAAATTTGCTGGCGGCGGTAAAGGCGTCGCCCTGCTGCGGGATCAGGGTCGTCATCCAATAATGGTCGGTAAAGCCGATCCAGCCGTCTTTGGTCGCGGTCGAGGTTTCAACCAAAGCTTGCTCGGCCTCATTCACAGGCAAATCGGCGAAATCGGTGTAGTTCGCCTCGTGGTAAATGCCGTCAGTGCGGCGGATCAGGCCTTCGTGCACCACATAGATGTTGACCAGATCGTTTGGCAGGCCGTGGCGGGCGACAATGCCGTATTTCGACAGGTTGGCATCAGCGGTGCCAGCGTTTTTCACCTCGTCGGTGACGGTGAACATAAAATCGGCGTCCACCGCGATGCTGCGGGTAAAGGTTAGACCCTTGGTATTTTTCCATTCCAAGGTAACGGGGGTTTCGGGTGTCAGCGTACCGCCCGAGGTGATGTTCCAAACGGTGGTGGCGCTGGGTACATCGGCGGCATCCAGACCTGCGCCATTGGCCCAGCCGAACACGGCGTAATAGGGGGTGTCTTGGCCCACGGGGGACAGAAGTTTCACCTGCGGCGAATCGACGTCCAATGTTTCGCGGTAGGTTTTCAGCGACAGATCATCAATGCGCCCGCCATAGGTGGAAATCGACCCTGAAAGTTTAGGCGTATCGATTTGGATGCGCGGGGCATCGGATGCGGTCGCGCTTGCGGTATCGGCGGGGGCGCTGGTGGCAGGCGCGGGCGCGGCAGGATCAGCCGCAGTGCCCAAAGCAGCGGCATCGGGCGCGGCCAAGGTTTGCTGCTGTGCATTTGGGTCGGGGAACCATTGCGGAAACAGCATCGGGCCGCCCACAAACCATACAAGGATCACCCCAAGGCTAAGCGCTGTAGCAAGGATGAGGTTCTTATTCTGATCGTCCATTTGAACGCCGCCTTATTGATTAAAACTTTGCGGTGGTTCAACGATAGGGGGCGGCAAAGGTCAAGCGGTTTTCCCTGTATCTACTGCCCCATCAGCGCATTTCTTGGCGGATTCGCGGTAGTTTGCCGATTTTGCGCCGCTGCGCCGCGATCCATCCGCTGGTATCTTCAATTGGCATAGGGCGGGCGATGCCAAAGCCCTGCACGTCATTGCAGCCCAACTGTGCCAGCATTGTGTGTTCGGCGGCAGTTTCCACCCCTTCGGCGATGGTGGCCAGTTCCAGCCGTTCGGCCATCGACAAGATCGCTGCTATCATGCGCTGCTGGCCGCGATCTTCGTCAACGCGGGTTACAAAACTGCGATCAATCTTCAGGCGGCGGATGGCAAAGCGGCGTATCGATGTGATGGATGCATGGCCCGTGCCAAAATCGTCCAGATCAATGCCGCAGCCAAGGCGGGCTAGGGCGGCGATATTGGCCACAATCACATCGTTATCGGTGGTGGCGACGACATTTTCCAGCACCTCGACGCACAGCCGATTTGGGTTCAGATCAAAGCGGTCAAGTTCCCATTTGATTTTTTCGGCAAGGCGTGGGTTGCGCAGCTCTTCCGCCGAAAGGTTGACCGACACTGTTGGAATATCCAAATTCAACTTGTCCCAGCGGACAAGGGCAGCAAGGGCGTTTTGCAGCATCACTTCGCCCAAGCGTTCAGACAGGCCAGCCGCCTCGATCATGGGCAAAAACACGGCGGGGCCAAGCAGGCCTTTGGTTGGGTGGTACCAACGCGCCAGCGCCTCGAACCCCGTGATCGCCCCAGTATCGGTGGAAATTTGCGGCTGGAAATGGGCGCGGATCTGCCCTTCGTCCAGTGCGGCCTCTAGTTCGTGACGCAGGGCATCATGGTCGGCGCGGGTGCGGGCCATTTCGGGCGCGAACACACGCAGCGCGCCCGGCCCATTGCGGCGCGCCTCGTCACCCGCAATTTGCGCAGCCTCTAGCAGGGCCGTGCCCGTTTCCTGCGGCGCGCGATCTGCCAAGCAAATCCCGACCGAAGAGGTGACATAAAGGCGCACCGCATCAATTTCCACGGGCGCAGCAATGGCGGCCTGCAAGCGCGCGGCCAGTTGCACAACCGATTCCAAATCCAGCCGCCGCGCGGGGGCCAATGCCACGGCAAAACCGCCGCCTTCCAGCCGCGCCACCACATCGCCCTCGCGCAGCGCGGCGCAAATACGTTCGGCTGACCGCGTCAGAACCGTGTTTTCCGCCGCGCGGCCATGGCGTTGCAGCAGCTGGTCTGACCCATCAAATTGCAGCACAAGGCAGGCCGTGGTTTTGCCGTGAAAGGGGCGGTCGGCCAGAATTTCGTCCAGCCGTTCCACAACGTGGTTGCGCAGGGCAAGCTGATCTTCGCGCGGGGCGCTGCGGGGGCGATCTGCGGCATCTTGGCCCACGCGCAAAGCGCCCAGCAGCCCCAATACAAGGGGCAGGCCCAGCGCTGTGGCCATAAGGCTAACCTCGCCGCCAAGCCAAAAGGCGGCAAGGCTGATTGCGGGGATGAACACCATCCATTCAGGTCTGCGAATCAGCGTTATGGCGGCAAATCCAATGCCCGAAATCTTGCTGCGCAACCTGCTGAACATCGCCAAACTCTCCCGCACTGGGGGGCGCTACCGCCCCGTTACGGACAAGCTAAGCAAAGGGTCTAACAGAGTGGTTAATCTGCCAGGCCCAGATGCTGCTGATTTTCCTTAAACTTTTCCCCATCTGCGCCGCCCAATGCCAAGCCCATGAAATCAAACAGGGCAGGGTCGGCCAGATGCGACGGGCGCACATGCATCAACGCCCGGGCCATAATGCCGCGCCGCCCGGGGCTGCGCGCCTCCCACTCATCCAGGATTTTCTTGACCTGCACGCGCTGAAGCCCCTCTTGGCTGCCGCACAGATCGCAAGGAATGATGGGAAATTCCATCGCGGCGGAAAAGGCCCCGCAGTCGGCTTCGGACACAAAGGCCAGCGGGCGATAGACAAACAAATCGCCCTCCTCGTTGACCAGTTTTGGCGGCATGGTGGCAAGGCGGCCGCCGTGAAACAGGTTCATGAAAAACGTCTCTAGCATGTCATCACGGTGATGGCCCAGCACAACGGCGCTGCACCCTTCCTCGCGGGCGATGCGGTACAAATTGCCCCGCCGCAGACGCGAGCATAGCGCGCAATAGGTGCGCCCTTGCGGCACCTTATCCACCACAATCGAATAGGTGTCTTGGTATTCAATGCGGTGCGGTATGCCCATTTTTGTTAGAAATTCGGGCAGCACAGTGGCGGGAAAATTCGGCTGACCTTGGTCAAGGTTGCAAGCCAGCAAATCCACAGGCAGCAGCCCGCGCCATTTCAGATCGTGCAGCACCGCCAGCAACGTATAGCTGTCTTTGCCGCCCGACAGGCACACCAGCCAGCGCGCGCCGCGCTGGATCATGCCATAGGTATCTATCGCATCGCGCACCTGCTGCAAAATCTGTTTGTGCAGGCGGCGAAACTCGTCGGTCTGGGGGGCGTTTTGCAAGATAAGGGGAATGTCAGTGTCCAGCATGGCGGGCCTAGTCGTGCGAATGGGGGGGAACAGGGTCATAGCCACTGCCGCCCCAAGGATGGCAGCGCAGCAGGCGGCGGATGGTAAGATAACTGCCCTTGAACGCGCCGTGCCGCTCCAGCGCCTCCAGCGAATAGGCGCTGCACGTGGGCTGAAAGCGGCAGCCATGCCCAACCCAAGGCGACAGTAACAGGCGGTAGGCGCGCACGGGCAGGGCGACGATATGGGCAAGGGGGCTCATGGCTTGGCCTTTTCCAAATGGATTTGCGTCAGCGCGCGGGTCAGATCGGCGCACAAATCGCCGTAGTCGCGGGCGATGGTCGCTTGCGGTTTGGCGACCAAAACATAATCCCAGCCCGCCTGACCTAAACTTGGCAATACATCGCGCACCACGGCGCGCATACGCCGTTTGGCGCGGTTGCGCGCCACGGCATTGCCGATTTTCTTACTGGCGGTAAAACCGATGCGGATACCCAATGTATCATCGCCGCGCAGGCGGGCTTGCAGCAGAAAACTGCCCGTGCCCATGCGCCGCGCCGATGCTGCACGCAGAAAATCCGCGCGCTGTGTCAAGGTGGAAATGCCAGCAGGCGCGCAAAGCAAAACCGCCGAGGCACTGTCGGAGGCGGTGGTTTCGCCCACATCCGATGCCTTCGGCGGTTGCATATCGTGCCCCTTTATCCACCCCAAAACAGGGCGGCAAAAGCGTTCTTAAAAAAGATTAGGCAGACAGTTTCTTGCGGCCCTTGGCGCGGCGCGCTGCCAGCACAAGACGGCCGCCTTTGGTGGCCATACGCGCACGGAACCCGTGGCGGCGGGCGCGAACAAGGTTCGAAGGTTGAAAAGTGCGCTTCATCGCGGTCTCCATCAGACGTATGCTGCGAACCTGCTAGATTCGCCAGCCGTAAACTTGAAGCCCGTCCTTTAGGCGGGCTTTGGGGCCAAGTCAACGGCGCAATGCGTCTTTTGCCCAAGATTTTGCACCCATCTGGGGCGAAACTGGCGCGGCTTTGGCAGGAATTTGCCATACCACTCGCAGTGGTGCGCGCAAACTGCTAAGGTTTTTGGGCGCAGAGAATTGCGCGCAACCAAAGGAACGCCCAGATCGTGCAAGACGGTAGCGGGATAGATCAGGCAGAACAGACCAGCGCGGCGCCTTTGCGCGGGGCGTGGAAGGGCGGCTTTTGGCGCACCCTGTCGGGCCGTTTTCTGATTTTGACGGTGGTCTTTGTCATGGTGGCCGAAGTGCTGATCTTTGTGCCATCGATCGCGCGGTTTCGGGCCGATTTTTTGAACATGCGGCTGGAAAAGGCGCAGATTGCCGCGCTGGCGCAACTGGCCGCGCCCGATATGGTTACGCCCGAATTGGAACGCGAGTTGCTGGCCAATGCCGAGGTGTTTAACGTGGTGCTGCGCCGCAACGAAGTGCGCGAATTGGTGCTGTCATCGCAGTTGCCGCAGCCCATTTCGCAAACCTTTGATCTGCGCGGCACGGGGCCTATGGTGCTGATTGGCGATGCTTTTGCAGCCCTAACAGGGCGCACGGGCGGTATCATTCGCGTCATTGGCCAGCCCGTACAAGATGCGGGGTTGCTGATTGAAATCACAATGGATGCAGCCCCCCTGCGCGCTGCGCTGATTGATTATGGCGCGCGGATTTTGGTGCTGTCGGCAGTGATTTCGGCGATCACGGCGCTGGCGCTCTTTTGGGCGGTGCAGCGGTTGATGGTGGCCCCCATTCGGCGCGTGGTGCTGCATATGCAATCTTATGCCGCAGCGCCCGAAGATGCCCGCCGCGTGATTGCCCCCACCTCGCGCGTGGACGAGTTGCGCCGCGCCGAAGAGGCGATGGCGATGATGCAAACGCAGCTGACATCAGCCTTGCGGCAAAAGGAACGCTTGGCGCAACTG
>CAXNEP010000157.1:0-6008 GCA_964200865.1 Cypionkella sp.
CGCACGAATGCGGCCATCGGCGGCAGCACCAATGCCGTGATTCACCTGCTGGCCATGGCAGGCCGCGCGGGTATTGATCTGACACTGGACGATTGGGATCGCTGCGGGCGCGATGTGCCGACAATTGTCAACCTGATGCCTTCGGGCAAATACCTGATGGAAGAGTTTTTCTATGCAGGCGGTCTGCCCGTGGTCATCAAACGCCTTGGCGAAGGTGGGCTGCTGCACAAAGACGCGCTGACCGTGTCGGGTGAGACGATTTGGGATCAGGTCAAAGATGTGCAAAACCACAATGAAGAGGTGATTTTGCCCACCGACAAGGCGCTGACCAAATCGGGCGGTATCGTGGTGCTAAAGGGCAATCTGGCCCCCAAGGGCGCAGTGCTGAAACCTTCGGCGGCGACCCCCGAACTGATGGTGCATCGCGGGCGGGCGGTCGTGTTTGAAGACATCGATGATTACAAAGCCAAGATCAATGACGAGGCTTTGGATATAGACGAGACCTGCGTCATGGTTCTGAAAAACTGCGGGCCAAAGGGCTATCCGGGCATGGCAGAGGTGGGCAATATGGGCCTGCCACCCAAAGTGCTGCGCAAGGGTATCACCGATATGGTGCGCATTTCCGATGCGCGCATGTCGGGCACAGCCTTTGGCACGGTGTGCCTGCACACCTCGCCCGAAGCGGCGGCTGGTGGCCCGCTGGCTGTGGTGCAAAATGGCGATATGATCGAACTAGATGTGCCAAACCGCCGCCTGCATTTGGATATTTCCGATGCCGAACTCGCCGCCCGTTTGGCCAAATGGCAGCCGCGCGACGCAGGCCCAGCATCGGGCTATGCCATGCTGCATCACCGCCATGTGCAGGGCGCAGATACGGGCGCGGATTTAGATTTTCTAAATGGCAGCCGTGGCAACGCTGTGGGCAAGGATTCGCACTGATGCGCCCTTCACTCGCACTGGTGGGCATCGGCAAGATTGCCTTAGATCAGCATGTGCCAGCCTTGGCCGCCAGCCCAGATTGGGAACTGGCGGCCACCGTGTCGCGCAATGGCACTGTCGCAGGGGTGGAAAGCTATACCGATTTCGCTGATATGCTGGCCCGCAACCCCGATATTGGCACGGTTAGCTTATGTATGCCGCCCGTTCCGCGCTATGAGTTTGCCCATGCGGCGCTGATGGCAGGGCGCAATGTGATGCTGGAAAAACCCCCGGGTGCCAGCTTGGCCGAGGTTTATGCGTTGCAGCGTCTGGCCCACGACAAGGGCCTTACCCTGTTTGCCACATGGCACAGCCGCATGGCCCATGCCGTTGCCCCCGCCAAGGCATGGCTGGCAGATACCACCATCACCCGCGCGCATATCACATGGCGCGAAGATGTGCGCAAATGGCATCCAGGGCAGGATTGGGTGTTTCAGGCGGGCGGCATGGGTGTATTTGACCCAGGCATCAACGCGCTGTCGATCCTGACCGAAATTCTACCAAAGCCCGTGCATATGCGGGCGGCGGAACTGACCTTTCCCAGCAATTGCCAAACGCCCATCGCCGCAAGCTTAACCTTTTCAGGCAATGTTAGTGCCGATTTTGATTGGCGCCAAGAAGGCCTGCAGACATGGGATATTGCTATCGATACCCCCAAAGGGCAGCTTTATTTGCGCATGGGCGGCAATGTGCTGGAAATTGATGGCAAGGTTCAGGCGGGGGAAAATTCGATTATGGGCGAATATCCCGCGCTATACGCCCGCATGGCGGATTTGGTGAAAACAAGGGCCAGCGATGTTGATCTTGCCCCCATGATCCATGTCGCAGATGCGCTGACCCTTGGCATCCGCATTCAGACCGAAGCCTTTCTCCTTTAGGCATGTTAGACACATATTTTGATGGGATAAAAAATGCTGACAGGACATCACCTGATTGCGGGCCAATGGGTTGCGGGGGAGAATACGTTTATGTCCTTGCCCGCCACTGGCGAAAGCTTTGCCTTTGCCGTGGGCATGCCCGCCCATGTGGATGCAGCTGCCCGCGCAGCCGAAGCGGCCTTTCCCGCCTACAGCGCCCTGCCGCGCGAGGCGCGTGCGAAGTTTCTAGAAGAAATCGCTGCCCAAATCGATGCGCGCGGCGATGCGATTACTGCCCATGGCAGCGCTGAGACGGGCCTGCCACAGGCGCGCCTGATCGGCGAGCGTGGCCGCACCACGGGCCAATTGCGCCTGTTTGCCGCCCATATCCGCAAGGATGATTTTCTAGACCTGCGCCATGATGCCGCTTTGCCAGACCGCACCCCCCTGCCACGCCCCGATATTCGGCTGATGCAAGTGGCTATCGGCCCCGTTGGCGTGTTTGGCGCATCCAACTTTCCGCTGGCCTTTTCGGTGATGGGGGGCGACAGCGCCTCGGCCCTTGCGGCGGGGTGCCCTGTGGTGGTTAAGGGGCATTCGGCCCACCCCGCAACATCGGAAATCGTCGCGCAGGCCGTGCTTGCGGCAATTGAAAAATGCGATATGCCCAAGGGTGTTTTCAGCTTGGTTCAAAGCGGGCGGCGTGATGTGGGCGAGGCGCTGGTACAGCATCCGCTGATCAATGCCGTTGGCTTTACAGGCAGCCTTGCTGGCGGGCGCGCGCTGTTTAACCTATGCGCCGCGCGGCCCGATCCGATTCCGTTCTTTGGCGAACTAGGCAGCGTGAACCCTATGTTCATTTTGCCCCAAGCGCTTGCCGCGCGCAGTGCAGCACTTGCCACGGGTTGGGCGGGCAGCCTGACCATGGGCGCAGGGCAGTTTTGCACCAATCCAGGCATCGGCGTGGTGATTGATGGGCCTGAAGTGGACGGCTTTATATCGTCTCTAACGGCGGCGTTAGAGCCTGTTGCCCCGCAGGTCATGCTTACCGATGGCATCGCCGATGCCTACCGCGCTGGCGCTGCGCGTATGGCAGATGCAGGCGCAAAACCTGTTTTGGAACGCCCCGAACAGGGCCGCCGCGCCAGCCCTTACCTTTACCAAGTGACGGGTGCCGAATGGCTGGCGAACCCGCATTTGGGCGAGGAAGTATTCGGCCCATTCGCCCTGCTGATTCGCGCCAAAGATGCCGCTGAAATGTTGCAAATCGCAAACGCGCTGCAAGGCCAGCTGACCTGCACCTTGCATCTGGACGCAGGCGATACCGCGCAGGCGCAATCCTTGTTGCCGATTCTGTCGCGCAAAGCGGGGCGCGTTCTGGCCAATGGTTTCCCAACGGGCGTCGAAGTGTGCGATGCCATGGTGCATGGCGGGCCATACCCTGCATCAACCAATTTTGGCACAACATCGGTTGGCACCATGTCTATCCGTCGTTGGCTGCGGCCAGTGTCGTACCAAAACATGCCGCCCGAACTGCTGCCGCAAGCCTTGCGGAACCTCTAGCCCAACGCCGCTGCACTTGGTAAGCAGCGGCATGCGGCAGACGTTAGACCAGATTTATCACGCCAAAACCGAGGCGGGCGAATTGCGGCCCGACCCCGCGCAATTGGCTGTTTTGGCGCTATTAGAGCCTATTCGCGCTTGGCTAGAAGCGCAGGCAGTTGCCAAACCCAAAGGGCTGACTGCGATGTTTCGCAGGCCGCCTACCCCGCCGAAGGGTTTGTATCTGTGGGGCGGGGTGGGGCGCGGCAAATCTATGGTCATGGATTTGTTCTTTGCCGCCACCGATATTACGGCAAAGCGGCGGGTGCATTTTCATGCCTTTATGCAGGAAATTCACCACGCCATGCATCAGGTGCGCAAAACAGGGGCCGATGATGCGCTGGCCCCTGTTGCCGCCGAGATTGCCAGCCAGTTGCGGCTGCTGGCCTTTGACGAAATGCAAATCACCGATATCGCCGATGCCATGATTGTGGGGCGGCTGTTTGATTTGCTGCTGGGCGCGGGGGTGATGATTGTCACCACATCCAACCGCGCACCGCAGGATTTGTATAAAAACGGCCTTAGTCGAGACTTTTTTCTGCCGTTCATCGATATTCTGGTCGCCAAGCTGAACGTGGCCGAACTGCGCAGCCCGCAGGATTATCGCCAGCATCGGTTGGCGGGGATGCAGGTGTATTTTCACCCCGCAGGCACGGTTGGCAATCAGTTGAACCAGATTTGGGATGATTTCACGGGGCAGGCGGCGGGCGCACCTTTGGTGCTGGCGGTGAACGGCCGCAAAATTACGCTGCCCCGCGCGGCCAGCGGTGTGTACTTTGCCACGTTTTGGGATTTATGCGCGCAGCCCTATGGCCCCGCCGATTTTTTGGCCATTGCGGCAGCCGTGCGCGTGCTGATTTTGCGCGATATCCCGCAGCTTTCCAGTGCCAATTACAACGAGGCGAAGCGGTTTGTAACGCTGATTGACGCCCTGTATGAGGCAAAGGTGCGGCTGATTTGCAGCGCCGCCGATGTGCCAGAACGCCTGTATATCGAAGGCGCGGGCAGTTTTGAATTTGAACGCACCGCATCGCGCCTGCGCGAAATGCAGGGGGCCGATTGGGGCGAGATTTAAAGCCCATTAACCCCAGATTTGCCAGAGTAGCCGCGCCGCCATCGCCGTCGAGGTGACAACCAAAAGCGGCTTAATCAGCCCCGCGCCCACCCGCATGGCCAGCCGCGCGCCAAGGCTGGCCCCCGCCATCTGCGCCAGCCCCATGCACAGGCCAATCGCCCACCATGTCGCGCCTGAAAAGGCGAAAACAGCAAGGCTGCCGATATTGCTGGCAAAGTTCAGCGTTTTGGTATGGGCCGTCGCGCGAAGCAGGCCATAGCCCGCCAGCAGCACAAACCCCAGCATAAAGAACGATCCCGTTCCTGGCCCAAAGAACCCGTCATAGGCGGCGATAATGGGTACGAATGTGACACTAAACACCGCGTTAGATATGCGCGCGCGGCTGTCGTTATCGGTTAATCCGGGCTTAAGGGCAAAATAAACCGCCACCGCAATTAGCACCACGGGCATGATCACACGCAAAACTTCGGCAGGCAAAAGATGCGCAACCAACGCCCCGCCCGCTGCAGCAATGGCCGAAATCACCGCCATCCCCGCCTGATCGCGCAGGTTGATATGCCCTGCGCGCGCATAGGTCACCATCGCCGTGCCAGACCCGAAACTGCCCTGCAACTTGTTCGTTGCCAACGTCTCAACTGGGTTTGCCCCTGCCAGCAAAAGGGCAGGCACCGTAATCAGCCCGCCGCCGCCTGCGATGGAATCAACAAAGCCCGCGACAAAGGCGGCAAGTATCAGCAGCAGTGCGATGTGGGGGGCAACTTCAAACCACATGATACTTCCTATGAACGCGCCCCACGATGTGGCCCGTCTCTAACGCAAAATCGGTGTCAACAGCAAAATCAACAAAACCAAGACGCGCATAATATTGCAGGCCCGAAACATTATCTGCGCGGATTAGGGCGTTGACGCTGGGCACCCCAGCCTGCCGTAGCATCTCGCAGGTTTGCGCGAACAGGGCTGTTCCAATCCCTTTGGCTTGAATGCCCACGCGCACAAAGGTGCCGATATACGCTTCACTTTGCCACTGTTCGACGGACTGCCACCCGTTAATCCGCCCGTCTTGCACCGCGACAATCGAAGAAAGGACATCGGTTCCAATTATATTGTGCAGCGCGATTTCCTGTGGCGTCATGGGGTGCTGATAGGCCGTGGTTCCACCAATGGCGATGATCTGGTTTAGCAGGTCTGCCATTTCGGTGGCATCCTGCGGCGTGGCGCGGCGCATGATCATGCTACAAACTCGGCGGCGGGGATGCCTTGCAGATATAGCAGCGCAGTCAGATCGCCGTGGTTGATGCGCAGGCTGCACTCGACCTGCACGGATGGTTTGGCGTGCAGGGCCACACCCGCGCCTGCCAGCCCTAGCATCCCCAGATCATTTGCGCCGTCACCTACGGCCATCGCTTCGGCTGGGGTAAATCCCAAACGGGCGGAAATTTCATTCAACGCCTGCACCTTCGCCTCGCGCCCCAAGATCGGGTCGGCAACATGGCCAG
>CAXNEP010000158.1:0-5982 GCA_964200865.1 Cypionkella sp.
TAAGGCCTCTAGCTGGATCCAAGCAGGGCCTTCTTGCGCGTTTGAAGGTGAGGCACCCGAAAACCCGATCAAAGCCAGCGCCAAACAGGCTGCCCAAATACCCCGTAACCCTGCCATCTTTTACCCTTTTGCAGCTGCAATATTGCGAATCTGGTTAAGATTAACAGCGCTTTGCGCCGATGCACGTGGATAATGCATATCCGCGGGCAAATTGCCGCAAAATCGCCCCGTTATAACCTATGCCGCATTGACCCTTTGGCCCCGCTTGCCTATGCAATGCCAAACTTTGATAAGGGTGATCCCGATGGCCGTCCTCACCAGTGCCCCGCGCTGTTTTCAAGAGATCATTTTGCGTCTGCAATCCTATTGGGCGGAAAAGGGCTGCGCGATTTTGCAGCCCTATGATATGGAAGTGGGGGCGGGCACCTTTCACCCTGCGACGACGCTGCGTTCGCTGGGCACAAAGGCATGGGCTGCGGCCTATGTGCAGCCTTCGCGCCGCCCAACCGATGGGCGCTACGGCGAAAACCCCAACCGTTTGCAGCATTACTATCAGTATCAGGTGATTATCAAACCATCGCCGCCTGATATGCAGGAATTGTATCTGGGCAGTTTGGCCGCAATTGGCATTGATGCCAGCCTGCACGACATTCGCTTTGTTGAAGATGACTGGGAAAGCCCAACGCTGGGCGCGTGGGGGTTGGGCTGGGAAGTGTGGTGCGATGGGATGGAAGTATCGCAGTTCACCTATTTTCAGCAGGTCGGCGGGCATGATTGCCGCCCTGTTTCGGGCGAGCTGACCTATGGGCTGGAACGTTTGGCGATGTATGTTTTGGGCGTGGACCATGTGATGGACATGCCGTTTAACGCGCCCGATGCGCCCATTCCGTTGACCTATGGCGATATTTTCCGCCAGACCGAGGAAGAATACAGCCGCCACAATTTCGACGGGGCCGATACGGCGCAGCTTTTGCGCCATTTTGAAGATGCCGAGGCAGAATGCCAGCGGTTGCTGGATTTTCCGCCGCTTGACCCCAAAACGGGAAAGACGATTATCATGGCCCATCCCGCCTATGACCAAACCATCAAGGCCAGCCATTTGTTCAACCTTTTGGATGCGCGCGGGGTTATTTCGGTGACCGAGCGCCAAGCCTATATTGGCCGCGTGCGGGCCTTGGCCAAGAAATGCGCCGATGCGTTCCGTTTGACGGAATCGGGCAAAGATGCCGAGGTTATAGCGTGAATGCGGGGCGCATCATCGCAGGTGGCATCGTGCTGATCGGGGTGGCGGCTGGCATTTCGATGTATTGGTTGCAGGAATATGCCTATTACGAACCTGCCCAATTTGTGCCGTCGCAGGAAATTTTGCTGACGCCCATCGAATCTGGCGTGCCAGAGCCGATTTTGGTGCAAACCATTCAAGGGATTGATTCCGCCAGCGTGCCAATGAAGTTTCGCGCCTGTTTCACCACGCCGATGACGCTTGCCATGCTGACGGAAACTTATGTGGCCTACAAAGGCGCGGTGCCGCTGACCGCGCCGTCTTGGTTTGATTGCTTTGATGCCAATGCCATTGGCGAGGCGCTGGAAGAGGGCACGGCGCTGGCGTTTTTGTCGCAATCGCAAATCGCGCCGCAGATTGACCGTGTGGTGGCGGTGTTCCCCGATGGGCGCGCCTATGCGTGGCACCAAATTTCCGCCGAAACCGCCAATGCCTATACGGGGGCCGCGCCTGCTGCCGCGCCCGAAACCCCCGCCCAAACGCCTGATAAGGTAGAGTGATATGGCCGACCTGCTGATTGAACTGTTTTCCGAAGAAATCCCTGCGCGGATGCAAGCGCGCGCGCGCGACGATCTGAAAACCCTTGTCACCAATGGCTTGGTCGAGGCGGGGCTAACCTACGCAGGCGCAGGTGCCCATTCCACCCCCCGCCGCCTGACGCTGGCGATTGAGGGGTTGTCTGCCCATTCGGCGGCGACGGTTGAGGAACGCAAAGGCCCAGCCACCACCGCGCCTGATGCGGCGCTTGAGGGGTTTTTGCGCAGCACTGGCCTAGCGAAAGACCAGCTGGAAATCCGCGATGACAAAAAGGGCCAAGTGTACTTTGCCGTCATCAAAAAACCTGGCCGCCCCGCCGCCCCGATTATTGCCGAGGTGCTGGAGCATACCATCCGCAATTTCCCTTGGCCCAAATCCATGCGCTGGGGGTCTGGCAACTTGCGCTGGGTGCGCCCGTTGCATTCTATCCTGTGCCTGCTCACAGACGAGGCGGGCAGCGAGGTTGTGCCCCTGTCGGTTGATGGCATCGCGTCTGGCAACACCACCGCGGGCCACCGCTTTTTGGCCCCCTCGCGGTTTAGCGTGACGAGTTTTGACGATTACACCGCCAAACTGAAACGCGCCTTTGTGATGCTGGATAGTGCGGAGCGCGAAGCCACCATCTGGCAAGGCGCGCAAAATCTGGCCTTTGCGGCGGGGATGGAGGTGGTGGAAGACCGCGCTTTGCTGGCGGAAGTCGCGGGCCTTGTCGAACACCCCGTCCCGCTGATGGGCCGCATTGATGAAGCGTTTTTGGGCCTGCCGCCTGAAGTGCTGCAAACATCAATGCGCGAGCATCAGAAATTCTTTTCCGCCCGCAACCCCAAAACGGGGCGGATCGAGGGGTTTATCACTGTGGCCAATACCCAGCCAAGTGACCACGGCGCGGTGATTTTGAAGGGCAACCAAAAGGTTCTGACCGCACGCCTGTCTGATGCGCGGTTCTTTTGGGAGAATGACCTGCGCGTGGCGAAGGCTGGCATGTCTGAATGGCTGGACGCGCTGGGTTCGGTGACCTTCCACAACAAACTGGGCAGCCAAAAGGCGCGGATTGATCGCATTGCCGCGCTCGCGCGCGAGATTGCGCCGATGGTTGGGGCCGATGCGGATGTGGCTGAACAAGCGGCAAAGGTGGCCAAGGCCGATTTGCGTTCTGCGATGGTGGGCGAGTTCCCCGAACTCCAAGGGTTGATGGGCATGTATTATGCCCGCGAGGCTGGCCTGCCAGACGCGGTGGCACTGGCTGCGCGCGATCATTGGCGGCCAAAGGGCGAAAGCGATTCCCTGCCGACCGATCCCGTTTCTGTGGCCGTGGCGCTGGCTGATAAGATCGACACGCTGACAGGGTTCTGGGCGATTGATGAAAAACCTACGGGCAGCAAAGACCCGTTTGCGCTGCGGCGGGCGGCGCTGGGGGTTATTCGATTGGTGCTGGGGAATGGGGTGCGTGGGGCATTGTTGACCACAATGAGTAAGTCGCACAGCTTGGTAACTTTCGACATTCTGGCCGCGATCGAAAAACAAAAACAAGGCGCTTTGGACGAGTTGGATGCAGTAACTAATGAATTGTCGCATGAAGCTCGCCAAACGATTCGTAGGACGGCGACCAAAACGACGGAGACGATGAATGAAGTCGTCACATCGGGCGGTGTCGTTTTGGTTTCGGACTCTACAAAAGACCTCCTCGCCTTCTTCCACGACCGCCTCAAAGTCTTCCTCAAAGACCAAGGCATCCGCCCCGATGTGATCGAGGCCTGCCTTGCCATGCCAAACAATGACGACCTCACCCTACTGGTCAAACGCGCCGAGGCCCTCGCCGCCTTCCTGAAAACCGATGACGGCACGAACCTGCTGCAAGGGGCCAAACGCGCGGCGAATATATTGGCGCAGGCCGAGGCGAAGGACGGCGTTGAATACTCATTCGGCGCGGACATCAAATTCGCGGAAACCGACAGCGAGCGCGCCCTGTTCGCCGCCCTTGACGCAGCCGATGCCAAGATCGCCCCCGCAATGGCAGGCGAAGATTTCTCCGCCGCCATGTCTGCCATGGCCGCCCTGCGCGCGCCGATTGATGCGTTTTTTACGGATGTTCAGGTGAACGCCGACAACGAAATCCTGCGCCGCAACCGCCTGAACCTTTTGCACCGCATCCGCGCGCTTTGCGCGGGCGTGGCGGATTTCTCGAAACTGGAAGGCTAGGACGAGGCCCAGCGCCAAAAGGGGTGCTTCCGCCCCCCAGTTGCTAAAGCAAGCTTTAGCAACCTCCCCCCGAGGATATTTGCAAAGAAAAGAAACGCGGCCCAGCTTCTTTTCTTCACAAATATCCCACGGGGGGCCTGCGAGCTTGCTCGCAGGCGGCGGGGGTGTGAAACCCCCGCTTCCGCAGGTGCAGCTGGCGTGGCGCGGGGGGGGGCTGAAACCCCCGCTTGCCCCCTAAACGCTTGCACCATTCGCCCCCCTGTGTATGCTGCGTGTGCAAAGCCCCACTTGCCGCCGCAGAAAGACCAAAGTGCCCGAGTTTACCGAGATTACCCCCAGTTCCGCCATTCTGACCCTTGCGCATGGCTGGCGGGCCAAATGCCTGCAGCGCATGGTGCGCATTGGTATGCCTGTGCCCAAATCCATCGCCCTGCCTGCCGCCACGATCCGCGCCATTGCGGCGGGGCAGATGGTGGATTGCGCGGGGGTTTTGGCGCATTTTGGTGATGCTGCGCTGGTTTCGGTGCGGTGCAGCCCTGTGAACCCCGATTGGGGCGGCCCTGCCACGGTTTTGAATATTGGCATGAATGCGCAGCGCCATGCGGGGCTGATCAAAACTCACGGCCAAGCGGCGGCGGATGCGCTGTATCTGCGCTTTATCCAAAGCTATGCCACCCATGTCGCCCGCCTTGACCCTGATATGTTTGCGGCCAGCACCCCCAGCAGCGCGGCGCTAAAGGAAGCGTTGGCGCAGTATGAGCGGGAAATGGAGGCCCCATTCCCCGAAACCGCCACGCAGCAATTGTCCGAAGTGTTGCGGTCGATGGCCCGCGCGTGGGAGGGCACGACGGCCCGCCTTTTGCGCCAAGCCAAAGGCGCGCCGCCAGAGGCGCCGCTTGGCCTGATTGTGCAGGAAATGGCCCAAGGCATTGGGCAGGGTATTTCGGGCACGGGGGTTATTCAGTTTATCGACCCCGTCACGGGGGATGCGCAAATTACAGGTCGCTACCTTTCCCAAAGCCAGCGCATAGATGCCAAGGCGGGCGAGGAGGCGATGTACCTGACCCATGATCCGCGCGGCGCGTCGTTGCAAGATATTGCGCCGCAGATTTTCGCGCAGTTATTGCAGCACGGCCAAACTGGGCGCACCAAGCTGCGCGAAGAGATGATGATTGAGTTTACGATTGAGGATGGCAAACTGGCGGTGCTGGATGCGGTGAAAACCCCGCGATCGGCCCGCGCGGGGTTGAAAATTGCGGTGGCCTTGGCTGATGATGGGGTCATCTCGCGCCAAGAGGCGGTGCTGCGGGTAGAGCCGCGCGCGCTGTCAGAACTGCTGCACCCGCAGGTCGACTTGCGCAGCCCGCGCGATGTGCTGGCCAAGGGAATTGCCGCCAGCCCAGGGGCGGCGGTGGGGCGGATTGTGTTTTCATCACAGGCCGCGCAGGCCAGTGCGGCGCGGGGCGAGGCGTGCATTTTGGTGCGCCGCGAAACCGCGCCAGAAGATATTCGCGGCATGAATTCGGCGGCGGCGATTGTGACCGAACGCGGCGGCGTGACCAGCCATGCGGCGGTGATCGCGCGCGGCCTTGGCCTGCCTTGTGTGGTGGGCGCGTCTATTCGCGTCGATGGTAAGGATAAGAAGATCATCGCAGATGGCCGCACCTTGGCCGAGGGCGATATCATCACTGTCGATGGCAGCACGGGCGAGGTGTTGGCAGGCGCTGCCGATATGCTGGCCCCCAGCTTGGATGATGGGTTTCAGCGGCTGCTGGCTTGGGCGGATGAGTTTCGTGATATTGGCATTCGCGCCAATGCTGACACGCCATCCGATGCCGCCACGGCGCGGCAGTTTCAGGCCCAAGGCATTGGGCTGTGCCGCACTGAACATATGTTTTTCGACGAAGACCGCCTTGTGGTGATGCGCGAGATGATCTTTGCCGATACATCCGCCGACCGTGCGG
>CAXNEP010000159.1:0-5964 GCA_964200865.1 Cypionkella sp.
CCGCGAATGCGCAACGATGTGGCTGTGTCGATGCCTTGCAACCCCTCGCCACCGCGCAAAACACCATCGGCGTTCAGCGTTTCGCTTACTTTTCCAAAGGCGGCCATCATCACGTCAAAATCAGGCGTGCCATAGGTAGGTTCCAATGCAGGCTCGCCGTAAATCAAGATCATATACTGCATCGTTGCCCCCTATAGCCCAGCCAAGTTGACGCCAACGCACAACATTGCGTTCAGCAGAGCCAGCATGTTTGTTGTATTGCCAACATAACGCAGTGGATGGCTGGCATGGTCGATTTTCAGGCCGATGGGATGCGCCAGCCGCCCCAGAACCAAAAGCACACCCGAAATATGCAGCCAGACGGGCGGCGCACCTAGCCCTTCGGCCAGCAGCATCATAATCAGCACCATCGGCACCCATTCGACAAAGTTGCCGTGGCGGCGAATACGCAACAGCAGCGCCGCATCGCCGTTATCGCCGATGGACACTTTCTTTTCTGCGCGCACTTTTGCGACGCCCATCCAAAGGCCAAGGTAGATTGCGCCCAGTGGCAGGGCATAGATCGCAGTTGTCTCAAAGCTCATGATATCCTCCTGTTAAAGTTGATCGTGCCATAAAGACGCTGGCGCAGTTTGTTTTTCGACATCGGTGCATGATTTTTTTGCGCTGTCACGCATTTTTCTGACAAGCCGCTGAAAACTGGGCCGAAAAAATGAACGCTTGTCCTATGGAGCGAAGAAAAGCTGCGCCTTTCGCCCTTTCCCTTGGCCCCCAAACCCAGTAAAGCGCCCGTAACCGCTGCTGATAGGGGACTTTCATGACCGAACCCGCCATCACCCCCGAGTTGATTGCCGCCCATGGGCTAAAGCCCGATGAATACCAGCGCCTTTTGGGCATAATCGGGCGCGAGCCAAGCTTCACCGAACTGGGCATCTTTTCGGCCATGTGGAACGAACATTGCAGCTATAAATCATCCAAGAAATGGCTGCGCACCCTGCCCACCACAGGGCCGCAGGTGATCTGCGGGCCAGGTGAGAATGCCGGCGTGGTTGATATTGGCGATGGGCAGGCCGTGATCTTCAAAATGGAAAGCCACAATCACCCCAGCTATATTGAGCCGCACCAAGGCGCGGGCACGGGTGTGGGCGGGATTTTGCGCGATGTCTTCACCATGGGCGCGCGCCCAATTGCGGCGATGAATGCGCTGTCGTTTGGTGTGCCGTCGCATCCCAAAACATCTTATCTCGTCAAAGGCGTGGTCGAAGGCATCGGCGGGTATGGCAATGCCTTTGGCGTGCCAACTGTGGGCGGCGAGGTCCGCTTTCATGCCAGTTATAACGGCAACTGCCTTGTCAACGCCTTTGCGGCGGGGCTGGCAGATGCGGACAAGATTTTCTATTCCATCGCCTCTGGCGTGGGTATGCCTGTGGTCTATCTTGGCGCCAAAACGGGGCGCGACGGGGTTGGCGGGGCCACCATGGCATCGGCCGAATTTGACGATACGATCGAGGAAAAACGCCCCACCGTGCAGGTGGGCGATCCCTTTACCGAAAAGCGCCTTTTGGAAGCCTGCCTTGAACTTATGGCATCGGGCGCGGTTATTTCCATCCAAGACATGGGGGCAGCTGGCCTGACATGTTCGGCGGTGGAAATGGGCGATAAGGGCGGGTTGGGGATTAAGCTGCAACTGGATGACGTGCCCCAGCGCGAGGCGAACATGACCGCCTATGAGATGATGCTGTCCGAATCCCAAGAACGCATGTTGATGGTGTTAAAGCCCGAACTCGAAGACGTGGCGCGGGCGATTTTCGTCAAGTGGGATCTCGACTTTGCCATTGTGGGCGAGACGATTGCCGAAGACCGTTTCTTGATTATGCACGGCAATCAGATCAAGGCCGATTTGCCGCTGTCAAAACTGTCGTCATCGGCCCCCGAATATGACCGCCCTTGGGTGCTCACGCCCGCAGCTGCGCCCCTTGGACCTGTTCCTGCCATTACACCCATCGCCGCGCTGCGCGCGCTGATCTCGTCCCCAAGCTATGGCGCGAAGACTTGGGTGTATGAGCAGTATGATAGCCAAGTGGGCGGTGATACCATTGTCAAACCTGGCCTTGGCGCAGGCGTGGTGCGGGTGCATGGCACAGCCAAGGCGCTGGCGTTTACGTCAGATGTCACCCCGCGCTATGTGAAAGCCAACCCTATCGAGGGCGGCAAGCAGGCTGTGGCCGAAGCGTATCGCAACCTGATTGCCGTGGGCGCGCGCCCCTTGGCCACAACCGACAATCTGAACTTCGGTAACCCCGAAAAGCCCGAAATTATGGGGCAGTTTGTGGGGGCCATTCAGGGCATTGGGGCTGCTTGCATCGCGCTGGATATGCCCATCGTGTCAGGCAACGTATCGCTTTATAACGAAACCGATGGCACGGCGATTATGCCCACGCCCACAATCGGCGCGGTGGGGCTGCTTTCCAACCTAGATGATTTGATTGCAGGCCGCCCCGCCGCTGGCGATGCGCTGGTACTGATTGGGGCCACAAAGGGCCATCTGGGCCAAAGCGCGCTTTTGGCGCAGGCCTTTGGCATAGAGGCGGGCGATGCGCCGCCTGTGGATTTAGTCGCCGAGCGTTTGCACGGCGATTTCATCCTGTCTGCCCGCGCGCATATTCGCGCCTGCACGGATCTGTCCGATGGTGGGCTGGCGCTGGCGGCATTTGAAATGGCAACAGGGGCTGGCATTGGTTTAACGTTAAACAATGGTGACATTGCGCAGCTCTTTGGCGAAGATCAGGCGCGCTATATCGTGGCCACGGGCGATGCCCCTGCCCTGCTGAAACTCGCCGCAAACGCAGGCGTGCCCGCCGCGCAAGTTGGCCAATTTGGCGGCGATCAGGTTAGCCTTGGCGGCGATACCGCCCCGCTTGCGGACTTATCCGCCACGTACCGCGGGGCCTTTGCAACCGCCTTGGGGCTGGCGTGAAGCTGCGCCCCGCCACCCCTGCCGATATTCCCGCGATCCGCGCGATTGCGCAGTTGCCGCAGCATTCCGTGCTGATTACGGACGAAGATGATGCAGCCCTGAAAACCTATATCGATGATCCAAATTCCCGCCTGCTGATTGTTGAAATTGGTACAGACCAAACCGCAGGCTTTGCCCTGTTTTGCGAACTCGATAGCCGCGCCAATGCGGTCGAACTCCGCCGCCTTGCATTGCGCGAGGTTGGGCGCGGCCAAGGGCGCGCTTTTGTGCAGTTGCTAACCGATTACGCCTTTGAACAGCTTGGCGCGCAGCGGGTTTGGCTGGACACCAATTTCGACAATCTGCGCGCACAAAAGGCCTATACCGATTGCGGCTATCAACTAGAGGGCAATCTGCGCGCACATGGCTTTTGTGCGCCCCTGAACTGTGCGCTTGATCAATGGATTTACGGCATTTTGCGCGCCGAATGGGCGGGCCAGCGCGTCTAAGCGCCCTTGCATAGGCGCAAACTGCGCCCTACATTTACGCCATAGAACAGGAGCCGCCCATGCCCATCGACGCCCACGAAATCGAAAGCCTGATCCGCGCCGCCTTTCCCAATGCGCAGGTGTCGGTGCAGGGCGATGATGGCCAACATTTCGCGGCCACTGTGATTGATGCCAGCTTTAGGGGCATGAACCGCGTTCAGCAGCAGCGCGCGGTTTATGCCAGCCTGAAGGGCAAGATGGATGGGCCCAATGGCGCGCTGCACGCGCTGGCGCTGACCACCAAAGCCCCCGAATAATTGAAAAGGAGTGCCGAAATGAGCGCACAAGACCAAATCCGCGACCTGGTGCAAAAGAACGATGTGGTGCTGTTCATGAAGGGCACCAAGATGATGCCGCAATGCGGCTTTTCATCCAAAGTCGCGGGGATTTTGAACTACATCGGCGTGGATTATGCGGATGTAAACGTGCTGGCCGATGCCGAAATTCGCCAAGGTATCAAAGACTTTTCCGATTGGCCCACAATTCCGCAACTGTATGTTAAGGGCGAATTTGTCGGCGGCTGCGATATTGCCATCGAGATGACCCTTTCGGGCGAGTTGGATCAATTGCTGGCCGACAAAGGCGTGGCATTCGATAAATCTGCCGCAGACAAAATCCGCGAGGCGAACGGGTAGTCGCGGGCAGATTGGGGGGCGCGCCCCCCATCGCTTCGCTACCCCCGCGGATATTTGTGCCTGTATGAACGTGCTTTCATTTTGGAATAAATACCTTCGCCGAAGGCATCCGCCTTTAGCCTCAGGCCATATCTTCAATTTGCTGGGCCAACGCCTCGGCTCTTGCGGCAAATTCGGCCATCGAATCTGAAACCTGCTGGGGAACGACTGCCACTTGCACCGTTTGCGGTGCAGGCGCGGGGCCGTCGAGTTCGGCGCGCAATTTGCGCAACTCGTCTTCGTAACTTGCGGTTTTATCGGCCAGCATCAGCGCCGCCATCAGCAGCATACGCGCCTCGGGCAGGCGGCCCATTTGGGCGACCAGCGGCTGCGCTTCGGCGTCCAGCATAGCGGCAGCCGACATCAAGAACTGCTCTTCTCCAGGTTGGCAGGCGACCATAAAATTGCGCCCGCCGATTTGAATTTCCAGATCAGACATGGGGGGCCTCTTGTACCAAAGGATCTAGGGCCGCAATAATGGCGGCCAGTTCCGTGGCATCAAACGCGCGTTCGGCGCGCAGGGTTTCCAGTTCGGCCTCTTGCTCGGCGATGCGGGCGGTCAGCTCGTCAACCTCGGCGGTATCGGGCACGGCAACAGTTTCAGACGGCGCGGATAGAACAGCGCGCGCTGCGGCAAGTTCGTCCGTCAAGCGGGTAATTTCTGATGCCATGGCAAGGGTTTCCGCGCCCATTTGTGCCTGCAACGCGCGGTAGCGTTCGGCCCAATCATCGCTGCTTGCGCGGGCCGCCTCTAGCGCGCGCAGCAAGGCCGCGCTGCCCTCGCCTTCGGCGGCTGGGATGGGGGCTGGCGCGCTTTTGCGAGACAGGGCTTCTAGCCCCTGATCCATGCGATCAAAGGCGGCGCTGATGCGGCGCGATAGCTCTGTAATGTCTTCGGACATGCCCCTTGGCCCCAACTTCGGCAATCGTATCTGTGCAAGTGTCGGTTGATCTGGCGCTTTCGTCAAGCGCATATCGCCAAAAAGGCGCGCGTGGCTTGATCTTGCCCCCCCTTCCCGCTAGGTCATCGTTAGGATCACCAAGCATAGGACTTCTGCCGTGGATATCGCCCAAATTGCCGCCAAAAACCCCGAGCATTGGATGCGCGCCGCTGCCATCCGCGCGCTGACGTTGGATGCGGTTGCCGCCGCCAATTCGGGCCATTCGGGCATGCCGATGGGCATGGCAGACGTGGCAACGGTATTGTTCGAGCGGCATCTGCGCTTTGACCCCGCTGCGCCGCGCTGGGCTGACCGCGACCGTTTCATCCTGTCTGCGGGCCATGGTTCTATGCTGATCTACAGCCTTTTGTATCTGACAGGGTACAAAGATGTGACACTGGATCAGATCAAGAATTTCCGCCAATGGGGCGCGATTACGGCGGGCCACCCTGAATATGGCCATGTCGCGGGCGTTGAAACCACCACTGGCCCGCTGGGCCAAGGGATTGCCAATTCGGTAGGCTTTGCTATGGCCGAAGAAAACCTGCGCGCGCGCTGGGGCGCGAAGATTGTCGATCATTACACCTATGTTATCGCGGGCGATGGCTGCCTGATGGAAGGCGTGTCCCAAGAGGCTATCGGCATTGCGGGCAAGCAAAAACTCTCGCGCCTGATCGTTTTGTGGGATGACAATGGCATAACTATTGACGGCAAAGTTGACCTTGCCGATATCACCGACCAAAAGGCGCGCTTTGCGGCATCTGGCTGGAATGTGCTGTCTTGCGATGGGCATGATGCGGCCGATATTGACCGCGCGCTGACGGCTGCGAAAAAGTCTGACCGCC
>CAXNEP010000160.1:0-5959 GCA_964200865.1 Cypionkella sp.
GATGGCATGCGCTTTCGCGTGGTGGAATGGTCGCGCCCCGCGCTGGGCCAGCCTTATGATGTGCGCAGTTATGGCCAAGGGCAGTTCAAATCGCTTTTGCAGCATGAAGCGATGAATCCAAGTGGGTAGCCCGTCTATTTCAGGCCCAACAACGGGAACGGTGCAGCAAGGCGTCGGCAACATTCTGACTGGCACCTATTCGGAAACCACAAATACTTTAACATCCCATACGTGGTCGATTTCTATGCAAGGCAGCTATGGGGTCGCCACCATCAATTCCTCGGGTCAACTGACCTATGATTTGGATGACCAAAACCCCGTGTTGAAGGCACTTGACCCTGGCCAAACCACCACGGATGTTTTTCAAGTGCGTGTCAGCGATATCTATGGAACCTCTACAATGAACGTCACCATCACCATTCAGGGCAATTTCTGTTTTGCTGCTGGCACGCGCATTCAGACGGCCGAAGGGTTGCGCGCGATTGAAACAATTAAGGTGGGCGATTTGGTGGAAACGCTGGATCACGGCTTGCAGCCTGTGCGCTGGGCGGGGCGGCAAAGCCATTCTGCGCAAGTGCTGCAATTGGCCCCGAAACTGCGCGGTGTGGTGATTGGCAAGGGCGCACTTGGCCACGGGCTGCCGCGCGCGGATGTCTGCGTCTCGCGCCAGCATCGTATCATGCTGCAGTCTGATTTGGGACAAAGGTTGCTGGGGCAGGCGCAGGTTTTGGTGCCAGCCCATCGGCTGATTGGCCTGCCTGGTGTGGCAAGCTGCGACCATTTCGGCGGGATCGATTATTGCCATTTGCTGTTTGATCGCCACGAATTGCTGGTGGTGGAAGGCATAGCTGCCGAGACGCTTTTTCTGGGCGCGCAAAACGAAATTGATTTTGCAGATCAATCCTTGCTGTGTGCGGGGGCAATGCCAGCCGAGTATTTGGCGCGCTGCGCCAAAGTGCCCGCGCGCCCCATACCGCCGCCTGATATGCAGCGCAAAATCGTGGCTGAAATGCTGCGCAGCGCGTCGCGAATGGCGGCGTAAGAGCGCTTAATCTGGGCGCCGCGCGTTGATTTGCGGGCGCGCTGCGACTGGGCTTTGCTTCTTTTTCGGATGCCAGAACAGGCTTGCAGCTTTAGTTCTGCGCAGCTTGCGGTGGTGGGTGTGTCGCCTAACCCTTGCACCCGCCGCGCAGTTCTAAAGCGGCATTTCCAACACGCGGCCCGCGCGCAGGGCCAGTGCGCGGGCGCGCGGCCCCATCAGACCCTGCAAAGGGGCGCGGTCTGCCATCATCCCACCTGTGTAGGCCCCGAAGGCGGGCAGTATCAGGCGGGCCGCGCCCAGCAAAAAGGCGGGTAACCCTTGCCCTGCAAGTCGCACTTTCGGGTGATAATGGCCTGATATTTCGCCGCAATCTGCCGCCAAGTTTCGTGCGGCGATGTGGCGAAACACAAGGCCGCCCAGCGCCAGTTCCGCCAGATGCACCCCGCCCAAATCTAAGGGGCCTGCATCGTGGTTGCCTTCAATCCAGACCCATTCGCGCCCCGCCTGAAGCACGGTCAGGCGCAGGCGCGCGCCCTCGTCTAGTCCTGCGCCGGCGGCCAAATCATCGAAACTATCGCCAAGGCAGACCACTTTGGCAGGGCTGTGGGCTGCAACATCCGCCTCGAGTTTGGACAGGGTTTCTGCCACCTCATAGGGGGGCAGTAAGGCCCCCGCCCGCCGCGCCATGCGTTCGGATTTGCCCAAATGCAAATCGGAAACGCATAGCAGCCGCTGCGCGCCCCACCACAGCGCGCCCGATGGCAGGGCGGTCAGGTGCGCGCCGTTTAGGGAAAAATCCATACCTTCGCCCCCTAATCCAGACCCGCCGCGCGCATCAATGCGCGCGCCTCGGCCTCGGCCAATTCGGCGCGGCCCTCGCCCATAATTGGCACGCGGCCCCGTTCCAGCAACAGGGGCGCGGCAAAGGGGCTGGGGCGATCAAGATGCAGCAAATCGAACCGCCCATCCACCCGCGCAAGTAGATCGTCAATGCGCGAAAAATCGACCAAACCGCGTTCCGCCTCGATCCGTGTGATGGTCAGCAAAAGATGGCCCGCATCATATTTGCGCAGCGTGTCATACAGAATATCGGTGGAAAAGGTCACCGCGCGGCCCGATTTGCGCAGACCTTGAATGTTGCGCGGGGTTAGGCCCGTGATGGTGGCGATATTGCGAAAGGCGCGCTTCATCACCGCCGTGCCTGCCAGCCAGTCTTCTAGCCCTGCGCGCAGGCGCGCGGCGTTAAGCAGGGCGGCGGGGTCGGACATGGCGCGCAGGCCCCAGATGAGCGTGGCGTGATCGGTGGCCAGATATCCCAGCGGTGCAAGGCCCGCCTCCTCCATCACCTTTGTCAGCAAAAGGCCCAGCGTGGCCTGCGCATTTTGCCCCGCAAAGCCGTAAATGGCATGAAAAACTTGGCCCTCATGCGGGAAGCATTCGATCAAAAGGCGCTGCATATCTGGCAGATGGGAGATTTCGGATTGGTGCAGCACCCAGTCGCGGGCATCGGGGGGCAGGGGGGCGGGGTTGGCGATCAGCCCAGCGATGCGGCGCGCCAGTTGCAAGCTGGATGAAAATTTACCGCCATTATAGACGGGCACGCGCGGCGTTTGTGCCGCGCTGCGGGCCACAGTGACGGCGCGTTCATCAAGCGATTGAAACCGCACGATTTGCCCGCCGATCAAAAATGTATCGCCCGCGCGAAGGCTGGCGGCAAAAGCCTCTTCCACCTCGCCCAGTCCCGCCCCGCCCTTTAGGCGCACGGGGATGCGCGGCGTGTCGGTGATGGTGCCAAGGTTTTGGCGGATTAACGCAGCGCTGCGCGGATCGCGCAGGCCCCACAGCCCTTGCCGCAGCATCAGGCGTTGCCACTGATCATAGGCGCGCAGGGCATAGCCGCCTGTGGCGACGAAATCTAAGGCTTGGTCAAAGGCTGCGCGGGACAACTGCGCATAGGGGCCGGTGCTGCGCACCTCGGCATACAGCGCATCTGCATCGAAGGGGGCGGCGCAGGCGCAGATCAGGATGTGCTGGCACAGAACGTCCAACGCGCCTTCGGGCTGGTGCGCCCCGTCTAAATCGCCCTCGCGCGCCGCTTGCAGGGCGGCGACACATTCGATGATTTCAAACCGGTTGGCGGGCACAAGGCGGGCTTTGGACGGGGCGTTGTAGCGGTGGTTGGCGCGGCCAATGCGCTGGACAAGGCGCTTGACGCTGCGCGGCGCGCCGACCTGTATCACCAAATCCACCGCGCCCCAATCAAGCCCCAGATCAAGGCTGGCTGTGCAGACCACGGCGCGCAAGGAACCCTCGGCCATCGCCGCCTCGACCCGTTTGCGCGCGTCCAGCGCAAGGCTGCCGTGATGGATGCCGATGGGCAGGTTATCGGTATTGGCAAGCCACAGTTTGTGAAAGAAAATCTCGGCCTGCGCGCGGGTGTTGTGAAAGATCAGCGTGGTTTGGTGGGCGGCCACTTCGGCCAGTATATCGGGAATGGCGTAATGCCCGCCGCCGCCTGCCCATGGGGGCGGGGCATGGGTGGCCAGCAGGGCGATGTCTGGGGCGGGGCCTGCGGGGGCGATGATAAGGGCGGCGTTTGGGTGCAGATAGCGGGCCAGCGCGGCGGGATCATGCGTGGTGGCCGACAGGCCCACGCGGCGCATCGTGGGCGCAAGTGATTGCAGCCGCGCCAGCAGCAGCATCAACTGATCGCCGCGCTTGGTTTCGGCCAGTGCGTGCAATTCGTCCACCACCACGCGCTGAAGGCTGGCAAAGATGCGCGGCGCATCGGGGTAAGACAGCATCAAAGCAAGGCTTTCGGGCGTGGTCAGCAGAATATGCGGCGGGGCGACGCGCTGGCGGGCGCGGATGTGCGATGGGGTGTCGCCTGTGCGGTCTTCGATGGTGATGGGCAGGCCCGCGCCAGCGACGGGGCTGCGCAGGTTGCGGGCGATGTCGGCAGACAGGGCCTTGAGCGGCGAGATATAAAGGGTGTGCAGCCCGTCATAGCCGTGGGCCAGTTCTGCAAGACTGGGCAAAAACCCTGCCATCGTCTTGCCTCCGCCCGTGGGGGCGATCAGCAGCGTGGCAGGCGCATCTGCCCGCGCCAGCATGTCCGATTGATGCGGATGCAGCGCCCAGCCTTGAGCGGCGAACCAGTGGGTTAGGGCGGGGGGAAGGGTCATGGGGGAAGGATAGGGCAGGGGAGGGATGGGGGAAAGGGGGCGTTTGTGCCAATGCGCGGCGCAGAATAGGTGCAGCTTGCACGGATCAAAGTTAACTCCCCACCGACCGCGCAAAACGGTGCGTAGAATCCTGCACACTACGGGCAACCCGTAATTTCGTTTGGAATTTATACGGAATTCCCGTACCAATGCTGTATGGCTGACCGTTTGGACCCCGCCAAAGATGCGATGATCCGCGCCAAGCACGGGTTGCCGCTGGAGTTTGGCGACCAGATTTTTGCCGATGATAATCATTTGATCATCCCCTCGATTCGAGAGGTGGACGGGGAAGAGCGGTTCAAGGTGGTGGGCATAGTGGGCGTTAAATTGTTCACCGCTGTGTTCGTTTGGCGCGGGGATGCGGCGCGGTTTATGTCTGTGCGCCGCAGCAATGCAGGGGAAAGGAAAGCCTATGACGCTGACATCTAATCCAACTGATGACCAAGATTTCAACGCCTTGCCCGAGGCGCTGGATCGGGCGCAGCGCGCGCGGCTGATCCGCAAAACGCGTACGGGTCTGGGCCTGTCGCAAACCGAATTTGCGGCGCGCTTTCGCGTCCCAGTCGGCACCTTGCGCGATTGGGAACAGGCCCGCGCCACTGCCCCAGATTTCGCGGTGGCCTATGTGCGGGTGATTGGGCAGCACCCCGATATTGTTGCGCAGGCGTTGGCATAGGCGTCCCCCCGCTTTCCCCTTGCCCGCCCTTGCCCGCTGGCATACCACTAGCCCATGCGGATATTATTCTTAGGCGATGTGATGGGGCGGTCGGGGCGCGATGGGGTGGCGGAAATGCTGCCCAGTTTGCGCGACAATTGGGGCCTCGATTTTGTCATTGTGAATGGCGAAAATGCGTCCAATGGGGCGGGGCTGACGGGCGATCATGCCAAGGCGCTGTTCGCGGCGGGGGCAGATTGCGTGACGCTGGGCGATCATGCGTTTGACCAAAAGGACATGTTGCAGGCGATTGAGGCGGATCCGCGTATTTTGCGGCCGATCAATTTCTCGAAAGTGGCCCCAGGGCGCGGGGTAAAGATATTCGAGGCAACCCAAGGCCGCCGTGTTTTGGTGGCGCAAATCCTTGGCCAAGTGTTCATGAAACGCCCGTTTGACGACCCGTTTTCAGCGATTGAAACAGTGCTGAAGACGCACCGTTTGGGCACGGCAGTGCAAGCGGCAGTGGTGGAGATTCACGCCGAGGCGACATCGGAAAAAATGGCGATGGGCCATTGGTGCGATGGGCAGGCCAGCCTTGTTGTGGGCACGCATACCCATGTGCCCACGGGGGATGCGATGATTTTGCCCAAGGGCACGGCTTACCTGACCGATGCTGGAATGTGCGGCGATTATGACAGCGTGATCGGTATGGAAAAGCTAGAGCCGCTGCGGCGCTTTATCACAGGCATGGCCAGCGGGCGGTTTGAACCTGCGGGCGGGCCTGCCACACTTTCGGGGGTATATGTGGAAACCGATGACAAAACGGGGCTGGCGCGCAAAGTGTCAATGATCCGCCACGGTGGGCGGCTGCAACAGGCAGGGCCATAAATGGGCCGCTGGGGCATGGTTGGGGTGCTGCTGACCATTGGCATTGGCTGGGGATCGACGCAGGCGCTGGGCAAAATTGCGGCCTCTACTGGCTATCCGCCCTTGGGGCTGGTGTTTTGGCAATTGGTGGTGTGTACGGGCGTTTTGGGG
>CAXNEP010000161.1:0-5942 GCA_964200865.1 Cypionkella sp.
GGACGCGCTCGGTCGACAGCACTTACCTGACGGGCAAGCGCGTGTTCGTGTTTGGCGATGGCACCCATGTTGCCGCCGCTGTGCGCATTGCGCGCGAAGAAATGGGTTTCACCGTGGCAGGCATTGGCTGCTATAACCGCGAAATGGCCCGTCCGATCCGCGCGCTGGCGCAGTCCTTGGGCCTAGAGGCGGTGATTTCCGACGATTATCTAGATGTGGAAGAGGCAATTGCCGCCCTGCAACCCGAACTGATTTTGGGCACGCAGATGGAACGCCACATTGGCAAACGCCTTGGCATCCCCTGCGCGGTTATTTCCGCCCCCGTGCATGTGCAAGATTTCCCCGCCCGCTATGCCCCGCAAATGGGCTGGGAAGGCGCGAATGTGATCTTTGACACGTGGGTGCACCCCCTTGTTATGGGTCTGGAAGATCATCTTTTGCACATGTTCCGCGATGATTTCGAATTCCATGATGCGGCGGGCGCGTCGCACCACGGCGGGCAGCATAGCGAACGCGCGCCCGAACCTGAAACACTGGTTCAGGCCATGCCAGCGGGCAATGACAGCAATGTCATCTGGCTGGCCCCAGCGGAAAAAGAACTTAAGAAAATCCCCTTCTTTGTGCGCGGCAAAGCGCGCCGCAATACCGAAAGCTACGCTGCCGAACGCGGAATTGCCGCGATTTCGGTTGAAACCCTGTACGAGGCAAAGGCCCATTATGCGCGCGGATAAGCCCCTGATCCCAGCCTATAATGTGGTGATTGTCACATTAGACAGTCACGCCGCAGGCCCTGCCGCGCGTATCGCGCCGCGCTTGGCCGCCGATTTTCCAGGCCTTACTGTTTCGGTTCATGCAAGTGCCGAATGGGCGGGCGATCCTGCCGCGCTGGCGGCCACCAAGGCGGCTTTGGCCGAGGCGGATATGGTGATCGCCAATCTGATTTTCATCGAAGAACATATCACCGCTATCCTGCCCGACCTGACCGCCGCGCACGCCCGCGCCGATGCGTTTGTGGGGCTGATTGCGGATAAGGCCATCGTTTCCCTCACGAAAATGGGCGATCTGGATATGTCGCGCCCCGCCAGCGCCACGATGTCGCTGCTGAAAAAGCTAAAGCCAACGGCCAAGAAATCGACCAATTCGGGCCAGCGGCAAATGTCGATGCTGCGCCGCCTGCCCAAGATTTTGCGCTTTATCCCCGGTAAGGCGCAGGATTTGCGGGCGTGGTTTTTGTCTATGCAATATTGGCTGGGCGGGTCTGACGACAATATTGAAGAGATGGTGCGGTTTTTGGTGTCGCGCTATGCCTCCAAGGCTGATTGGCGGCAGGCAAAAGCAAAGCCGCCTGTGGAATACCCCGAACTGGGCCTATACCACCCTGACTTGCCTGCGCGCATCACCACCAACCCCGCCGATCTGCCGCGCGCCAAGGATGCTGTGGCCACTGTTGGCCTGCTGCTGCTGCGCAGTTATATCCTGTCGGGCGATACCGCGCATTATGATGCAGTCATTCGCAAGTTTGAGGCGGAGGGCATCGCCGTTGTGCCCGCCTTTGCATCGGGCCTAGATGGCCGCCCTGCGATTGAGGCCTATTGCCAAGCAGGCGGCGTGGCATCTGTGGATGCGCTGGTTTCGCTGACAGGGTTTTCGCTGGTCGGCGGGCCTGCCTATAATGACAGCGAGGCGGCTGCAAAGGTGCTGGGCGCGCTGGACGTGCCCTATATCGCGGCGCATCCGCTGGAATTTCAAACGCTGGGCCAATGGGCCGAAACGGCGGGTGGTTTGGGGCCGATTGAAACCACTATGCTGGTGGCCCTGCCCGAACTGGATGGCGCGACCAACCCCACCGTTTTTGCAGGCCGCCACGGCGCGGCAGGCTGCAAGGGCTGCGCGCATCGCTGCACCCCGTCGGCCGAGGCTAAGGCGATGTCGCCCTGCCACGAGCGGGTGGCGGCACTGGCCGAGAAAACCCTGCGCCTTGCCAAACTGCGTCGCTCCAACGCGGCAAATCGGCGCGTGGCGATTGTGCTTTACGGCTTTCCGCCCAATGCAGGCGCGGTCGGCACGGCGGCCTATCTGTCGGTTTTTGAAAGCCTTTACAACACCTTGCATGCCATGGCGGCGGAAGGTTACGCACTGACCCCGCCCGACAGCGTAGACGCGCTGCGGGACGCAGTGCTGGGCGGCACCGCCGCGCGCTATGGCCAAGCGGCGAATGTCGCGGCCCATATCCCTGCCGATAGTATGGTTGCCAATACACCTTGGCTGGCCGAAATCGAGGCTGTTTGGGGGCCAGCGCCGGGCCGTGCGCAATCAGACGGGCGCGGCGTGTTCGTGCTGGGGGCCGAATTTGGCAATGTGTTTGTCGGCATTCAGCCCGTGTTTGGATACGAGGGCGACCCGATGCGCCTGCTGTTCGAACGTGGCTTTGCCCCCACCCATGCCTTTGCGGCCTTTTATCGCTGGATCAAAACAGATTTTGCCGCCGATGCGATTTTGCATTTCGGGATGCATGGCGCGCTGGAATTTATGCCCGGCAAACAGGCGGGTGCGTCGGGCGCGTGCTGGCCTGACCGCTTGATTGGTGGGATGCCAAACATCTACCTTTACGCCGCCAATAACCCATCCGAGGCCAGCCTTGCCAAACGGCGCAGCAATGCGATTACCGTCACGCATCTAACGCCCCCCTTGGCGCAGGCGGGGCTGTATAAGGGTCTGCTTGATCTGAAAGACAGCCTATCGCGGTACCGCGCGATGGAATCGGGCGCGCAGGGGCGCGATGATTTGGCCCTGCTGATCGCCGAGCAGGCCGCAGCCGTGGATATGGACGGTAGCGCGCCTGAAAAACTGTGGCTGACGCTGATCGAGGCCGAAGGCAGCCTGATCCCCGAAGGGATGCATGTTTTGGGCCGCGCGATGTCAGATGCCCAGCGAGCCGCGTATTTGGATTTGCTGCCCGCGATGGACAAATCCGAGCGCGCCCGCATTGACGCCCTGCTGGCAAAGGATGCCGAAATCCCAGCCCTGCTGCGCGCGCTGTCGGGGCGTTTCACCCCGCCTGTTGCTGGCGGTGATCTGATCCGCAGCCCGCAGATTTTGCCCACGGGGCGCAATATTCATGCGTTCGATCCGTTCCGCATGCCCACCGAATTTGCCCTGCGCGATGGCGCGGCGCAGGCGCAGGTGCTTCTGGACACGCACGCGCGCCTGCCCCGTTCGGTGGCTTTGGTCTTGTGGGGGTCGGACAATATCAAGACCGATGGCGGGCCAATTGCGCAGGCCTTGGCCCTGATGGGCGCGCGCCCGCGCTTTGATGCCTATGGCCGCCTGTGCGGGGCTGATCTTATCCCGCTGTCGCAACTGGGCCGCCCGCGCATTGATGTGCTGATGACCCTGTCGGGCATTTTCCGCGATTTGTTGCCCTTGCAAACCAAAATGCTGGCCGAAGCTGCGTGGAAATGCGCCTCGGCGGAAGATGAACCATTATCGCAAAACTTCATCCGCGCCCATGCGCTTGCCTATATGGATGCGCAGGGCGTGGATATGGAAACCGCAAGCCTGCGCGTGTTTTCCAATGCCGAAGGGGCCTATGGATCGAACGTCAACCAGATGGTTGATAGTTCTGCCTTTGGCGCCGAGGATGAGTTGGCCGATGCCTATGAGGCGCGCAAGTCTTTCGCCTATGGCCGTTCTGGCCAGCCCGTGCGGCAGGCTGCGATGCTGCAAGCGGCGCTAAAGGACGTGGATTTGGCCTATCAAAACCTTGAATCGGTGGAGCTGGGTGTCACATCCGTTGACCATTACTTTGACACTTTGGGCGGCATTGCCCGCGCGGTGAAGCGCCAGCGCGGGGTGGATACGCCTGTCTACATCAGTGACCAAACCCGCGGCGCGGGCAAGGTGCGCAAACTGTCGGATCAAATCGCGCTGGAATCACGCGCGCGCACGTTGAACCCCAAGTTTTACGAGGCACTGCTATCGCACGGGGCCGAGGGCGTGCGCCAGATTGAAAGCCATGTCCCCAACACAATGGGCTGGTCGGCCACCACGCAGGCGGTGGAGCATTGGGTGTATCAGCGCATATCAGAAACCTTTGTGCTGGACGATGCGATGCGCGCGCGCCTGTCCAGCCTGAACCCTGCTGCATCGGCCCGCATGGCGAACCGCCTGATCGAAGCGTCCGAACGCGCCTATTGGGCACCTGATGCCGCCACACTCGCCGCGCTGCAATCGGCGGCGGATGAATTGGAAGATCGTTTGGAAGGGGTGGCAGCAGAATGACCCTATTTTTGCGCCCCGCACCCAGCCGCACTGCCGTTGCCTTCGGCGAAGGTATTTTTACCAAAATGAAAGGGGCCAGATCATGAGCCTTGATAGCGTTCCAAATCTGCGTGGACTTGATGGCGAGGGTTCGGTGCAGGTGCACCTTGACGACGCCGCCCGTATCGAAGGGGCCAAGGTGTTTTCCATCTATGGCAAAGGCGGGATTGGCAAATCGACCACATCGTCGAACCTATCTGCCGCCTTTTCGATGATGGGCAAGCGGGTGTTGCAAATTGGCTGCGATCCCAAACATGACAGCACCTTTACCCTAACGGGGCGGCTGCAACCCACTGTGATCGACATTTTGAAAGAGGTGGATTTTCACGCCGAAGAACTGCGCGCCGAGGATTATGTGGCGATCGGCTTTAACGGCGTGCGCTGTGTCGAGGCGGGCGGCCCGCCTGCGGGCACGGGCTGCGGCGGCTATGTCGTGGGGCAAACGGTGAAACTGCTGAAACAGCATCACCTTTTGGAAGACACCGATGTGGTGATTTTTGATGTGTTGGGCGATGTGGTCTGCGGCGGTTTTGCAGCCCCTTTGCAGCACGCCGACCGCGCGGTGATTGTCACCGCGAACGATTTTGACAGCATCTATGCGATGAACCGCATCATCGCCGCCGTGCAGGCCAAATCGGGCAATTACAAGGTGCGGCTGGCGGGATGCGTGGCCAATCGCTCGCGCGAGACGGACGAGGTAGACCGCTATTGCGCTAAGGTCGGGTTCAACCGCCTTGCCCATATGCCCGACATCGACGCGATCCGCCGTTCGCGTCTGAAGAAAAAGACGCTGTTTGAAATGGATGACAGCGAAGACATCGTGATGGCCCGCGCCGAATATATGCGGCTGGCCGATACGCTGTGGCGGTCTGTTGCGGGCGAGGGCAGCAGCCCAGCCCCCCTGCCCGACCGCGAGATATTCGAGTTGTTGGGGTTTGATTGATGCCAAACGATTACGCCAAAACGCTGGGCAGGGTTGAGACCTATTTCGACCAGACCGCCACGCAAACGTGGGAGCGGCTGACATCAGATGCGCCTGTCTCGCGCGTGCGCCAAACGGTGCGGGCGGGGCGCGATAAGATGCGCGCGCTGATGCTGGCACAGTTGCCGCGTGATCTGCACGGCGTGCGGGTGCTGGATGCGGGCTGCGGCGCGGGGCAGATGACGGCGGAACTGGCCGCGCGGGGTGCCGACGTGGTGGCGGTTGATATATCCCCTGCTCTGCTGCAAATCGCAGCGCGCCGCTTGCCTGCGGACTTGGCCCCGCGCGTGCGGTTTGTTGCGGGCGATATGACGGATGCCAGCCTTGGCCCCTATGACTTTGTTTTGGCGATGGACAGCCTGATCTATTACACCGCTGCCGACATTGCGGGGGTTTTGGCCAAGCTGGGCAAGCCCGCGCAAAAGGTGGTGTTCACTGTGGCCCCAGCGTCGCCGCTGCTGACGCTGGCATGGAATGCGGGGAAACTATTCCCCCGCGCTGACCGCTCGCCCGTGATGCAGCCGCATAAATTCTCGCGCCTACAGGCGGCCTGCGGGGGGCGTCTTGCCCGCGTGGGGCGCATTTCGGCAGGCTTTTATACCAGCGATTGTCTGGAGTATCGCGCATGATCATTCGCCGT
>CAXNEP010000162.1:0-5940 GCA_964200865.1 Cypionkella sp.
GAACATATCAAAAACCGATAGAAACATATGCGCTCCTTTTCAGGGTTGGGCGGGGTGCAGGGTTATAAGGGGCTGCCTTCGGGCGGGTTCGGAAAAACGGGCGCAGAAAAGGGGGTGGGGCCAAGACCTTCGTCGCGGGCGGCTTGCAGGGCGCTTTCGCGGGTGTCCAGCTTGCCCGCCAAGGCATAAAGGCAGGGGAAATCTGCCATATTCAGCCATGGGTCTTGCGCCTCTGGATACAGCCGCAGCCAGCGGGTGATGGTCAGCGTGTATAGGGTCAGCAGGCTGGGGCAATCATGGGTGCCGCCTGTCCAGAACAAATCAGGCTGCGCGCGCGCGGCCTCTTCGATCAGGCCAATATGCCCCAAAAGCCGCGCGCGCGTGGCAGCGGTAAAGGCGGGCGGGGCAGGGGTTTGGCCCGCATATGTCTCGGGGTAAAAATGCAGCCTGCAATCGGCGTGCAGCGTGGTTGCAATAAAAAACAGCCATTTCAGCGCATCCCCGCGAAGCGGGGCATCAGGCGCGGGAAACAATTTGGCAGGGCCGCCCTGCGGCGCACGATCGGCCAGCGCCAGCAGGATTGCCCCCGTTTCAAACATCACCTGATCGCCCATATCCAGCGCGGGGATCAGCCCTGTGGGGGCCAGCGCGCGGTACGCCGCGCTGTCTTGCGCGCGCACCGTGCGGTCAACCAGCCGCGTCTGAAACGGCAGGCCCAATTCCAGCAGCCCCAAACGCACAATCAGCGAGGCGTTGTCGGGCGCATAATGCAGAATATAGCTTTGGCCGTGCATGTCGCATCCTGCGATTGGAATAATCTGGCCATCCTGCCGCAAAACGCCCCGATCTGCACATCATTTGCGACCACTTGCGCGCAATAGCGACCCCTTTAGCTGCCTTCATAAAGCGGGGCCGACAGCGGGTTTGCCGCAGCGTCAGTAAGCCCCTCTCGTGCCAAGACGCGGGCAATGGGCGCGCGGTTCTCTAGGCCCTGTATCATCGCCAGCAAGGCAGGATAACCCGACAATACCAGCGCATGTTCAGGAAAGGGCGGCAGGGCCTGCGCCCAGCGCAGCAGCATGGCGGTGTAGAGCGATAGGATCGAAGGGCGCGCAGCTGATAACCACCACTCCCCCTGCTGCGCGCGGTCCTCCAGCTTGGCGCAGATATCCCGCAGCTTGCGATGGGTGGCATCGGCAACAGCACGCTGCGCCCCGTCGCCCAGCAAACGTTCGGGGTGGATCAATTGCAAAACCGCAGGGTGCAGCTGCTGGCACACCACCGCCAGCCACACCAAAAACGCCCCCCGATCTGGCGCGCTGGGTGCAGGGGCTAGGGCATTATGCCGATCCGCCAAATACAACAGGATCGCGGCTGTTTCAAACAGCGGCCCGTCTGGCGTCTCCAGCACAGGCACAAGGCCAAAGGGATTCAGCGCCAGATAGCTGGGGCGGGTTAAATCGCCCTGCTCTGGGTCAAGCATCACAAATTCAAATGGCGCGCCAATTTCTTCCAGCGCCATATGGATCACCAGCGATCCCCAATCATAAACCCCGTGCAGGCGGTACATCATCCCCTCCCAAAGCTGAATGTTCGCCCAAATTGCCCCAAGCCATGCCTGCGCGCAATGCAAACCTGCCCGCGCCCTGCACGGCGGCATTTTCCGCCTAGCCCCTGCGCGCTGCATTGATTATACAAGGGGAAATTGCATCAAGGGTGTAACATGGCAGCCGATCTTTCCCCCATAGATAAAGCCAAATTTGTCGCCGCCAAACGGGCCGTTGGGTTCATCGAAACGGGCATGAAGGTGGGGCTTGGCACGGGGTCAACTGCCGCTTGGATGGTGCGCTGTCTGGGCGAGAGGGTGCGCGAAGAAGGGCTAAAAATTGTCGGCGTGCCCACCAGCACCCGCACCGCCGAACTCGCCCGCGCCGTGGGCATAAAGGTTGTCTCGCTGGACGAGGCGAAATGGCTCGATATCACCATCGATGGGGCAGATGAGGTGGATCAAAACCTAGCCCTGATCAAAGGCGGCGGCGCGGCGCTGCTGCAAGAGAAAATCGTGGCCACCGCATCCGATCAGATGATCGTCATCGCCGATGCCGCCAAGGAAGTGCAGCAGCTTGGCGCGTTTCCCCTGCCGATCGAAGTGATCCCTTTTGGCTGGCAAACCACCAAGGCCTTGGTCGAAGAAACGCTGGAATCCTTGGACGTTCTGGCGCGCGAGGTGACGGTGCGCATGAACGGCGACCGCCCGCTGGTGACAGACGAATCGAATTATATCCTTGATCTGCATCTGCGCCGCATCGGAAACCCGCGCCAGATGGCCCTGATTTTAAACCAAATTCCGGGCGTTGTGGAAAACGGGCTGTTCATCGACATCTGTGATATTCTGGTCATTGGCCACGGCGATGGGCGCGTGACGGTGCGCGACATTAACGCAGGCTCGGAAACCGATGATCACATTCGATTTTCGCCAACCGACAACATCTTTTCTAACCTAGATGATTAATCCCGCGCCATTTGACTTTGACCTGTTTGTCATTGGTGGCGGGTCGGGCGGCGTGCGCGCGGCCCGCATTGCCGCCGCCGAAGGCGGGGCAAAGGTCGGTTTGGCCGAAGAATCGCGCATGGGCGGCACTTGCGTGATCCGCGGCTGTGTGCCCAAAAAGCTGATGGTCAACGCCAGCAATTTTGCAGCCCAAATCGAAGATGCCCGCGCCTATGGCTGGGACGTGCGGACAGGCGCGTTCGATTGGCCGCGCTTTCGCCAAACGCTTGAATCCGAACTTACCCGCCTTGAAACCGCCTATCGCAGCACTTTGGCAAATGCAGGCGTGAAGGTGTTTGACACCCGCGCCACCGTATCTGGCGCGCATCAGGTGACCTTGGCCGATGGCCGCCACATCAGCGCCAAGCATATCCTTATCGCCACGGGCGGGCGGCCTTTCGTGCCCGATATTGCAGGCGCGGAACTGGCTGTCACCTCGAATGAGATGTTTCATTTAGATCACCTGCCCAAACGCGCCTTGGTCGTCGGTGGCGGTTATATCGCCTGCGAGTTTGCCTCCTTGCTGGCAGGGCTTGGCGTGCAGGTCACGCTCGCCTATCGCGGCGATGCCATTCTGCGCGGCTTTGACGGCGAGGCGCGCGATCATCTGGCCGCAGCCCTTGCCGCGCGCGGCATTGATATTCGCCTGAACGCCGAAATCACCGCCCTGACGCGCGGGCAGGACGGGATTGAGGCCAGTTTGAAATCAGGCAGCAAACTTGCCGCCGATTTGGTGCTATACGCCACAGGCCGCATCCCCAATGTCGCAGGTCTGGGGCTGGACGCCTTGGGCGTGCAGCTGGGCGCGCGCGGGCAAATCATCGTCGATGATTACAGCCAAACCGCCGTGCCATCCATTTTCGCCGTGGGCGATGTGACAGACCGCATCAACCTAACCCCTGTCGCCATCCGCGAGGGTCACGCCTTTGCCGATACGGTGTTTCGCGGCATCCCGACCAAGGCTGATCATCGCGATGTCGCCAGCGCCGTCTTCACCACGCCAGAACTGGGCAGCGTGGGCCTGACCGAGCAGCAGGCCGCCGCAAATGGCCGCTGCGATGTCTACACCGCCAGCTTTCGCCCGATGAAAACCCTGTTCGCAGGGCGGCAAGACCGAATGCTGATGAAACTGATTGTAGAGAGCGCAAGCCAGCGCGTGCTGGGCTGCCACATTGTGGGCGAAGTCGCGGGCGAGATGATTCAGCTTGCCGCGATTGCCATCAAGATGGGCGCGACGAAGGCCGATTTCGATGCCACCGTGGCCGTGCATCCCACAATGGCCGAAGAACTGGTCACCATGCGCAAACCCACCCGCAGCATCGGCAGTGCCTAAGATTTTGGCAAAGGGCCGCTTGATTTAACCGCGCGCGCCCCCACATCTGACCAAAGGCGGCACGTGCCGCACGACATACACGATTTGATACATAAGAGGTAGACGAATGGCAGGTAATGGCGGCCCTTGGGGTGCAGGCGGTGGCGGCGGTGGCGGCGGCGCGAACGGCGGCGATGGTGACAATCGCGGCACCAACGGGGCCAATCGCCCCCCTCCGCGCAGGCCAAATGACCAAGGCCAAATGCCCGAAATTGACGAGCTGATGAAGCGCGGCCAAGAACAACTGCGCGTGCTTATGGGCGGTCGCGGCGGCGGCAACCGCACGGGCGGCGATGGCGGCGGCGATATGAACCCGCTGTTTAGCAAACGGGGCCTTGCGCTGGGCGGGCTTTTGGCCGTGGCGGCTTGGGGCTTTATGTCATTCTACACAGTCAAGCCCGAAGAAAGCAGTGTCGAGCTGTTCTTGGGCGAATTCAGCGGCATGGGTGTCGAAGGTCTGAACTTTGCCCCTTGGCCGCTGGTCACAGCCGAGATTGTGCAAACCACCCGCCAGCGCGGCACGGTCATTGGATCGGGCGCGAATGGCGAGATGGACAACGGGTTGATGCTGACGCGCGATCAGAACATCGTCGATATCCAGTTTGAAGTGGTCTGGAACATCAACGATCCTGCCAAATATCTGTTCAACTTGGCCGATCCCGAAGACACGATCCGCGCCGTATCAGAATCGGCCATGCGCGACATTATCGCGCGCAGCGAACTGGCCCCCGTGCTGAACCGTGATCGCGGCGTCATTGCCACCGATTTGCAGACGGCCGTGCAATCCACGCTTGATAGCTACAATTCGGGCATTGCGGTGATCCGCGTCAACTTTGACCGCGCCGATCCGCCTGCCGAAGTGATCGATGCCTTCCGCGAGGTGCAGGCCGCTCAGCAAGAACGCGACCGCTTGGAAAAAGAGGCTGATGCCTACGCCAACAAGGTCACCGCAGGTGCGCGCGGCCAAGCCGCCCAGTTGCGCCAAGAGGCCGAAGGCTACCGCGCCCAAGTGGTCAACAACGCCCAAGGTGAAGCCAGCCGTTTCTTGGCCGTGTATGAAGAATACAAAAAGGCCCCCGAAGTCACGCGCGAACGGATGTATTTGGAAACAATGGAAAAAGTGCTTGGAGGCATGAATAAAGTGATCCTTGATGGTGTGGGTTCTGGCGAAGGCGGGCAGGGCGTTGTGCCGTTCTTGCCGCTGAATGAACTGGGCAGCATGGCCAAAGGGGCCGCTGCCACATCTACCACGGCACCATCTACCACTGGGGGGGCAAATTGATGCGCAGCGCATATATTCTTCCTGCCGTAGCCGTTGTGATCGGCCTGATCTCGTCGTCCTTGTTCATCGTGGACGAACGTCAAAAGGCGCTGGTGTTGCAGTTTGGTCAGGTGAAACAAGTGGTGGACGAGCCTGGCCTTGGCTTTAAAATCCCCTTTATCCAAGAGGTGATCCGCTATGAAGATCGCATTTTGGGCCTGCCCACCCAGCCACAAGAAGTCACCCCTTCGGATGACCGCCGCCTTGTGGTCGATGCCTTTGCCCGCTGGCGCATTGTCGATCTGGAACAGTTCCGCCGTGCCGTGGGCGCGGGGGGCGAATTGGCCGCGCGCGCGAACCTCGAGCAGATCATCAACGCCGAAATTCGCACCGTTCTGGGTTCGGTCGCCAGCCGCAACGTGCTGTCAGAAGACCGAACCAAGCTGATGAACACCATCCGCGACAATGCCCGCGCCAAGGCGCTGTCGCTGGGCGTGGATGTGATCGACGTGCGCCTGACGCGCACCGATTTGCCCAAGCAAAACCTAGAGGCAACATTTGCCCGTATGCGGGCCGAGCGTCAGCGCGAAGCGACCGACGAGATTGCCCGCGGCAACGAGGCCGCCCAAGGCGTGCGCGCCACCGCTGACCGCGAGGTGATCGAGGTCACATCCGAAGCGCGCCGCGATGCAGAGATTATTCGGGGTGAGGCCGACGCAGCGCGCAACGGGATTTACGCCCAAGCCTTTGGCCAAG
>CAXNEP010000163.1:0-5898 GCA_964200865.1 Cypionkella sp.
AGAGGTGCAACTGGTATCCGAAGCGAACGAAGTGCTGGCCACGGCTGTGGCAGACGATCAGGGCTATGCGCGCTTTGACGCCGCCCTAACCACGGGCACCGGCGCTGCCGCCCCCGCACTGGTTGTGGCGCGTATGGGCGATGCCGATATGGCGTTTTTATCGCTGAAAGATGCGGAATTTGACCTGTCTGATCGCGGGGTTGCGGGCCGCCCTGCTGCCCCGCCTGTGGATGTGTTTATGGCCACCGATCGCGGGGCCTACCGCGCGGGCGAGACGGTTTATATCACCGCCTTGGCGCGCGATTCGGCCATGGCGGGGGTGGAGGGCCTGCCGCTAACCGCCGTTCTATCGCGCCCCGATGGCGTGGAATATTCGCGCGCGGTGGTGTCTGATTTTGGCGCAGGCGGGCATGTATTTTCGCTGCCCGTGGCAGATACTGCCCCGCGCGGGCAATGGAAGATAGAGATGTTCGCCGATACGGACGCGCCCGCATTGGCGCGCAAAACCTTTTTGGTGGAAGATTTCCTGCCCGAACGGATTGATTTTGCCCTGACCCTGCCCGATGCGCCCATCCGCCTTGGCGATGTGCCGCAATTGTCGCTGGATGCGCAGTATCTGTTCGGCGCGCCTGCCAGTGATTTGGCGATTGAGGGTGAGGTGGGCCTTTCCTTGGCCGATGGCTTGCCCGATTGGCAGGGCTTTACCTTTGGCCGCCATGATGCCGCCTTTTCCGCAGGGTTAGAGACGATTTCAGGCAGCCGCACCGATGAAAATGGCCTTGCCAGCATTGCCCTAGCCATGCCGCAAGTGGATGATCTGGGCAAGCCGTTGCAGTTAGAGGCAACGGTGCGCATTGCCGATGGCTCTGCCCGCCCAGTCGAGCGGAAGGTCACGCAAATCTTGGCCCCCTCTGCGCCGATGATCGGGATCAAACCCCTGTTCGATGGCGCAGCACCCGAGGGCGGCGAGGCGCGCTTTGCCTTGATTGCGCTAGACGAAAACGGCGCAGCGGCCACGCGCGATCTGGCTTGGACAGCGACCAAGGTTGAAACCGATTATCAGTGGTATCAAAACAACGGCAATTGGTATTGGGAACCTGTGACCACACGCAGCAAAATTGCCGAAGGCGTGGTGCAAACGGGCAGCGCGGCAACTGAAATTGCAATTCCTGTCACATGGGGCGAATTTGAATTGGCGCTGGTTGCGCCTGATGGTACCGCAGCATCCACCCTGTTTTCGGCGGGCTGGTATGGCGGGGCCGATACCGCTGCCACGCCCGATATGCTGGACATGGCGCTGGATGCGCCCAGTTACCGCGCGGGCGATACCGCCAAACTGCGCATGGTTGCGCGCACCGATGGCGTGGCGCTGGTGCAAGTGCTGTCCAACCGCCTGATTGCGATGCAGGCTGTGGCGGTTAAGGCGGGCGAGAATACCATTGATCTGCCTGTCACCGATGATTGGGGCACGGGGGTGTATGTCACCGCCTCTGCCCTGCGCGGAATGGATGCCGCCGCTGGGCGCAATCCTGCCCGCGCACTGGGCGTTGCCCATGCCAGCATAGACCCTGCCCAGCGCGCGCTGAGCACCAGCATTGAAACCGCCCCCGAGGCCACCCCGCGCGGCCCCTTGGATGTGGCGGTTAAGGTAAGTGGTGTGGCGGCTGGCGAGACAGCCTATGTCACCATCGCCGCCGTCGATCAGGGGATTTTAAACCTAACGGGCTTCACCCCCCCTGATCCGATGGATCATTACTTTGGCCAGCGCAAATTGGGCGTCGGTATTCGTGACATTTATGGCCGCCTGATTGATGGTCTAAATGGCGCGATGGGAACCGTTCGGTCTGGCGGCGATGCGGGGGCAAATGCGCGCCTGCAAGCCCCCCCGCCCACAGAAGAACTGGTTGCCTATTTCACTGGCCCCGTGGCTGTAGGGGATGATGGTTACGCCCGCGCGTCATTTACCCTGCCCGCCTTTAACGGCACGGTAAAGGTTATGGCCATTGCATGGTCGAAAACCGCTGTGGGGCAGGCCAGCGCGGATGTGCTGGTGCGCGACCCTGTTGTGGTGGCCGCCAGCCTGCCGCGATTTATGGCGCTGGGCGATACCTCGCGCCTTGCGCTCGACATCACCCATGCCACGGGCCCCACGGGGCAAATGGCACTGAACGTCACCGCCACGGGCCTTACGCTGGGCGATGTGCCTGCATCGATTGATTTGGGCGATAAGGCCACCGCGCGGATAGAAGTGCCGGTTGTGGCCGATGCCTTGGGCAATCAGACCATCACCGTGGCGCTGACCACGCCCGATGGAAAAACCCTGCAAAAGACGCTAACTCTGCCTGTGCAAATCAATGATGCACCTATCGTGCTTACATCGCGCTTTGATCTGGCCGCAGGGGCGGAATTTACTGCAGATAGCGCCCTGTTTGATGGGCTGACGAATGCATCGGCGACCATCACCGCAGGCCCCATGGCGCGGCTGAATGCGGCGGGTATCATGCAGGCGCTAAGCGGTTATCCCTATGGCTGCAGCGAACAGATTACATCCAAAGCGATGCCGCTTTTGTATCTGTCTGATCTGACCACTGGCCTTGGGATTGCAACGCCCGAAGACCTGCCCGCGCGGATAAATGCGGCACTAAACGCGGTGCTAGTCACACAAAATTCCAGCGGGGCCTTTGGCCTGTGGCAAGTGGGCGATGGCGGCGATATGTGGCTGGATGCCTATGTCACCGACTTTTTGGGCCGCGCCCGCGCGCGGGGCTTCGAAGTGCCAGACCAAGCCTTCCGCATGGCGCTGGATAACCTGCGCAACCAAGTCAACTATTTCCCTGATTTTGACTATGGCGGCGAAGGTCTGGCCTATGCACTGATGGTTTTGGCCCGCGAGGGAGCGGCGGCGATTGGCGATTTGCGCTATTACGCAGACGTCAAGGGCGATGCTTTCGCAACCCCCGCGGCCCAAGCGCAATTGGGCGCGGCGCTGGCCAGCTATGGCGATCAGCAGCGCGCAGATGCCATGTTTGCCCGCGCTGCTGCGGCTGTAGATGCGCTGGGCACTGGCGAAACCGAACAGATTTGGCGCGCCGATTATGGCACCAACCTGCGCGATGCAGCCGTTGTTTTGGCCCTAGCGACCGAAGCAAAAAGCCAAGTTGTCGATACCCAGAAACTACTTGCCGCCATCGCCACCCCGCGCGCGCTGTCCACGCAAGAACAGGTTTGGACATTGCTTGCCGCCGCCGCGATGAATGATGCGGGCACGGCCAGTGACATCACCGTCAATGGCGCACCCGTATCTGGCCCTGCAATCCAGTTGACGGATGCTATGGCCGCGCCAACGCTGATCACGAACAATGGCGCAGATACCAGCCTGACCATCACCACCATCGGCACACCTGCGGGGCCAGAAGCGGCAGGCGGCGCCGGTTATGCCATTACCCGCAACTATTTCACGCTGGATGGCGCGCCCGTGGATGCAAGCACTGTCAATGTTGGCTCGCGTTTGGCGGTGATTTTGGAAATCACCCCCTTTGGGCGGGGCGAGGCGCGGCTGATGGTGAACGATCCCCTGCCCGCTGGGTTTGAAATTGATAATCCAAACCTGATTGGCAGCGCCCTGCCTGCGCTGGCGGGGTTTGATCTGTTGGCCGACACCGCGCATAGCGAATTCCGCCAGGATCGGTTCTTGTCTGCGGTTGACCGTATGGACAACTTGCCCTTCCGTTTGGGCTATGTTGTGCGCGCGGTATCGGCGGGCGAATTCCACCACCCTGCCGCCGTGGTCGAAGACATGTATCGCCCCGATCTTTCGGCCCGCACCGAAGCGGGGCGCGTTGTGATCACGCCCTAGGCCATGCGCGCGGGGTGGATCTTTGCCGCCGCCCTTGCGCTGGGCCTAACCGCCTATGGGCGTGACCGCGTCGACGCTTGGATCACCGCCACCCGCCTGCCGATTTTGCAGGTGGCGGTGGGCACCGAGGTTTTGGACAGAAACGGCGAGGTGCTGCGCGCCTATACCACGGCGGGCGGGCGCTGGCGGCTGGGGGTTGATTTGGGCGATGTTGACCCCGATTTTGTGGCGGGGCTGATCGCCTATGAGGACGGGCGATTTTATACCCACCGCGGCGTTGATCTGCGCGCGCTGCTGCGGGCGGGGGCGCAGGCCGCATGGAATGGGCGGGTGGTGTCGGGTGCATCGACACTGACAATGCAGGTTGCGCGGCTGCTAGAGGGCAGCGGCACGGGGCAAGTCGCGGGCAAATGGCGGCAAATGCGGCTGGCGCTGGCGCTGGAACGTAAGCTGTCCAAGTCTGAGATTTTGCAGCTGTATCTGAACATCGCGCCCTATGGCGGCAATTTGGAAGGTATCCGCGCGGCAACGCTGGCCTATTTTGGCAAAGAGCCGCGCCGCCTGACCCCTGCCGAAATTGCCCTGCTGATTGCCCTGCCCCAATCACCCGAAGCGCGCCGCCCCGACCGCGCACCCGATGCCGCAACCGCCGCCCGCACCCGCGTGTTGGCCCGCCTTGTGCGCGACGGGCTGATCAGCGCAGACGAGGCCGCCGCTGCCCAGCGCGAGGCGGCCCCGCGCGCCCGCGCGCCCTTTCCTGCGCTGGCGCCGCATCTGTCTGACAGCTTGCGCATTAACAATTCGGGCGCGCGGCAAGTGCAATCTACTTTGGACAAGCCCCTGCAAATCAGCCTTGAATCGCTGGCGTTAGAGACTGTTGCAAACATCGGCGCGCAGGTGCAAATTGCCATTGTGGTGGCAAACCATGCCTCGGGTGAGGTGCTTGCCTCGGTAGGTTCTGCTGCCTACCGCGCCGATGGGCGGGCGGGGTTTGTGGATATGACCACAGCCCGCCGCAGTCCTGGTTCCACGCTAAAGCCGCTGATCTATGGGTTGGCCTTTGACGAGGGGCTTGGCCACCCCGAAACGCTGATTGATGATCGCCCCACCGATTTTGGCGGCTATCGCCCGCAAAACTTTGACCGCCATTTTCGCGGTAAGCTGCGGATGCGGTCTGCCCTGCAACAATCTTTGAACATTCCCGTTGTGGCGCTGACGCAGGCGCTTGGGCCAGAAAAGCTGTTATCAGCCCTATCGCGGGCGGGGGCGCAGTATGATCTGCCCAGCGGTCAAGCGGGGCTGGCGATTGCTTTGGGCGGGATTGGCATTTCGTTGCACGATTTGGTGCAGCTGTATGCTGGCATTGCACGGGGCGGGGTGGCGCTGCCACTGACAGCAACGCCAAATGTGCAAGGGTCGGGCCAGCGCATTCTATCGCGCGCGGCGGCATGGCAGGTGGGCGATGTTTTGGCTGGCCTTCCCCCCCCTGCGGGCGCGCCTGCCAATCGGCTGGCCTATAAAACGGGCACGTCTTATGGCAACCGCGATGCATGGTCCATTGGCTATGATGGCGCGCATGTGGTGGGGGTTTGGATTGGCCGCCCCGATGGCACGCCCATGCCAGGCGCGCTGGGGGCCGATTTGGCAGCGCCTGTGCTGTTTTCAGCCTTTGCGCGGATTAAGCCCCAGCTTACCCCGCAGCCCCCTGCCCCGCCCGAGACCCTGCTGGTTGCGGGCGATGCGTTGCCCGAACCCCTGCGCGAATTCCGTGCGCGCGGCGCGGCCTTTGATGCCAAGCTTGGCGCGCCAAAGCTGATCTTCCCACCCGATGGGGCCGAGGTAGAGCTGATGAAATCTGGCCTTTTGCTGCGGATTGAGGGCGGCACAGCCCCCTATACGATTATGGCGAACAATGCGCCGTTGCAGGCAGGGTTGACCGCGCCAGAGGTGATGATTTCGACCCTAACGGCAGGTTTTGTGACGCTATCTGTGATTGATGCACAAGGGCGATCTACCCAATCGCGTATTCGCCTGCGCAATCC
>CAXNEP010000164.1:0-5894 GCA_964200865.1 Cypionkella sp.
GCCGCGATGTACAGGAGACAGCCATGAAGGTTGCAAACTCGCTCCGCTCGCTGAAAACGCGTCATCGCGATTGCCAAGTCGTGCGCCGCAAAGGCCGCGTCTATGTGATCAACAAGACGCAAAAGCGTTATAAGGCACGTCAGGGTTGATCCCCGATATGGCCTGCGCCCAGCAGCATAAATAGGTCGCCAAGGGAAACCTTCGGCGGCTTTTTTATTTCAAGGATTGCCATGAAACTTTACACATCCCCCACCACCCCCTTTGGCCGTAAGATATTGGTTTTGCTGCGGGAGTACGATTTGCTGGGCCATGTTAGCGTGGAACTTGTTTCGGGCACCCCGCTGGATGCGGGCACGATGCCCGTGGCGCTTAACCCCTTGGGCAAAATTCCAGTGCTGATGCTTGAGGATGGCACGGCGATTTACGACAGCCGCGTGATTTCGCGGTTTTTGGATGATCATTTTGCCCTAAACATCTACCCCAAAGGCCCAGACCTGTGGCTGTTTTTGGCGCGCGAAGCCGCGATTGACGGCATCATCGAAGCCGCCGTTTCCATGGCTTATGAAGTGCGCCTGCGCCCCGAACACCTGCGCTTTGCCCCGTGGGTCGATGGGCAATGGGCCAAAATCACCCGCGCTTTGGATATGTTCGAAGCCGCCCCGCCGCCAAACACGTCTGCTGCAGGCGACATCAACATGGATCACATCGCCCTTGCTTGCGCGCTGGCCTACCTAGACTTTCGCCACGATGCACGAGGCTGGCGCGCTGGGCGGCCAAGATTGGCGGAATGGCAAGGGCAGATGGCAGGGCGGCAAAGTATGTGGGAAACCCAGCCGCCAGCTTAGGCTTGCACCGATTCCCGCACCATGCCACAACTTCCGCATGAGGTTATCGCCCAACGAACTGCGTTCGCGCGCCCATTCTTTTGTTGCATCCCACAAAGGGGACAGCGACGAAAACAAGCACACCCAAACCTTTTGGAACGACTTTTTCTTCGAAATTTTTGGCGTGAAACGCGAGCGGGTCGCCGTATATGAAAGATCGGTCGACAAAATCAAAGGCGCTAAAGGCCGGATTGATCTGTTCTGGCCAGGCGAGCTGCTGATTGAACAAAAATCACTTGGCCGCGATTTGCTGGGCGCGCGCATTCAGGCGCTGGATTATACCCACGGGCTGACCGATGCCGAAATGCCCAAGCGCATCCTGTCTTGTGATTTCAAAACATGGGAATTGCTGGATCTATCGACCGACCAGATCACCGCCTTTACCCTAGAAGACCTGCCCAAACACATCGACCTGTTCGGCTTTGTCCTTGGCCGCCAAACGCGGGTTTACAAGGACCAAGACCCCGTGAACATCAAGGCGTCCGAACTTGTGGGCGTGTTGCACGATCAGCTGTTGGCCAGCGGGTATCGCGGGCATAAGTTGGAAGTATTCCTAACCCGCATCGTGTTTTGCCTATTTGCTGATGATACGGGCATTTTTGAACCCCGCGATATTCTGTGGGATTATCTGGAATCGCGCACGGCAACCGACGGCTCTGACCTTGGCATGAAACTGGCCAAGCTGTTCGAGGTGCTGAACACCCCCGAAACCGATCGCCAGACCGCCCTTGACCCCGATCTTGCCCGCTTTCCCTATGTCAACGGGCATTTGTTTGCCGAAATCTTCCCGACCCCCGATTTCGACACCCATATGCGTGCGGCCCTGCTAAACGCCTGCCGCTTTGATTGGACACCAATTTCCCCCGCCATTTTCGGCAGCCTTTTCCAATCGGTGATGGACGCGGGCGAACGGCGCAAGGCGGGCGCGCATTACACCACCGAAAAGAACATCCTTAAACTGATCGGCCCCTTGTTTATGGATGATCTGCGGGCCGAGTTTGCCGCGATAAAGGCCCGCCGTTCTGGCCGCGATGCTGCTTTGCGCAAGTTTCATGATAAACTGGCGAGCCTTACCTTTTTCGACCCCGCCTGCGGTGCGGGCAATTTTCTGATTATCGCCTACCGAGAGATTCGGCGGCTGGAATTGGAACTGCTGCTGGAATTGCGCAGAAACACCCAATTGGTCACAGACGCCGCCGCCCTGTCGCGCGTGGATGTTGACCAGTTCTATGGCATCGAGATTTCCGAGTTTCCCGCCCGCATCGCCGAAACCGCGCTGTGGATGATGGACCATCTTATGAATTTGGAACTTTCCGCCGCCTTTGGCCAATACTACCCCCGCATCCCGTTGAAAAAAGCCCCCACCATCGTGCACGGCGACGCGCTGGAATTGGACTGGGCGAATATCCTACCGCCCGAGCGGTGCAGCTATGTGCTGGGCAACCCGCCGTTTATTGGGGCAAAGTTTCAGTCTGAAAATCAGCGCAAGCAGGTGCGCGAATTGGCCAATTTGGGCAAATCTGGCGGCACGTTGGATTATGTTTGCGCGTGGTTCATCAAGGCGGGGGCCTATATTCAGGATCACACCCGCATTGCCTTTGTGTCCACCAATTCTATCACCCAAGGCGAACAGGTGGCGCAACTTTGGCCGCTGCTGTTTGACCATTACCATTTGGAAATAGCCTTTGCGCACCGCACCTTTGAATGGGGGTCAGACGCGCGGGGCAAGGCGCATGTGCATGTGGTGATTCTGGGGCTGGCCCGCGATCTGGGGGCGGAACGGCGTTTGTTCAGCTATCCCACAGTTAAGGCCGAACCTGTCGAGACACGGCACAAAGCGATTTCGCCCTATTTGTTTGATGCCAGCACGCTGCAAAACCCGCATACGGTTGTTTTGGAGACGACAAAGCCACTTTCAGAGAGAAAACGCATTCTCTTTGGAAATATGCCAAATGATGGCGGACATCTTATTTTGTCAGAACAAGAAGTTGCAGCTTTTGTTCAAATCGCGCCAAAACTCACCACATACATCCGTAAACTTATCGGCGCAGTTGATTTTCTCAACGGAGGCGCGCGCTACTGCTTGTGGCTAAAGGATGCTTCGACTGATATAATTGGAACGCCGCTTGTGCGCGAAAGATTGCGCCTGAATCGTGAGTATCGTGCCGCAAGCACAAGAGAAGGCACGAAAAAATTAGCAGATTATCCCAGCTTGTTTGGCGAAATCCGCCATGATTCGCGGCCTTTTGTTTTGGTTCCGCGCCATTCCAGCGAACGCCGCGAAATTGTCCCCATGGGTTTTTTTGACGGCCACGACATCGCTCACGATAGTTGCCTGTTCTTAGCCGATGCCACCCTATCCGACTTCGCCCTTCTCACCTCATCAATGCACATGTCATGGCTGCGCCATATCGGCGGGCGGCTGAAAAGCGATTATCGCTATTCCATCGGCCTAGTCTACAACACCTTCCCCCTGCCCCCCGCCGCCAACCTGTCCAAACTCGAACCCCTTGCGCAGGCCATCCTAGATGCCCGCGCGGCGCATCCATCGGCCACTTTGGCCGATCTATACGACCCCGATCTGATGCCCCCGAACTTGCGCGCCGCCCATACAGCGCTGGACCGCGCGGTCGATAGGCTTTACCGCCCCGCAGGGTTTGGCAGCGACCGCGAGCGGGTGGAGCATTTGTTCGCCTTGTATGAGGCAATGCAGGCCCCGCTTTTGGCCCAGCCAAAGCGCCGCAAAGCAGCTAAATCCCCACAACCTTAGATAAACTTAAACAAATTTATCCACCCCCCCGCCCCCTGCGCTGCTTTGTCCGCTGGACGGGGGCGCGAACTGTGGTTAAAAGCGCCGCAAAAGGTGAGGGGGTTCCCGCGCCTATTTTTCTATCGATCAGCTGTGCCGTGCCATTCGCGGCATTTCAAAGGGAGAGGGACGCATGTCTCACGCAGATGATACCGCAGGATCGCGCCGCGATTTTCTGTATTATGCAACCGCTGGCGTAGGCGCTGTTGCCACGGGCGCGGCGGTTTGGCCGCTGATTAACCAGATGAACCCCTCGGCGGACACCCGCGCGCTGGCGTCGATTTTGGTGGATATTTCTGGCGTTGAAGTTGGCGCGCAATTGACAGTGAAATGGCGCGGCAAGCCCGTGTTTATCCGCCGCCGCACATCCGAAGAAATTACCGCCGCGCGCGAAACTGCCCTGACCGATTTGGTGGATGGCTTTGCCGAAAACGCCAACAAGCCCGAAGCAGACGCATCTGACGCAAACCGCAGTTTGGATGAGGCGGGCGAATGGCTGGTGATGATTGGCGTTTGCACCCATTTGGGCTGTGTTCCCATTGGCGATGGCGCTGGCGATTTTGGCGGTTGGTTCTGCCCCTGCCACGGCAGCCACTATGATACCTCGGGCCGTATCCGCAAAGGGCCCGCACCGCGCAACCTGCCAGTGCCAGTTGCCGCGTTCCTTGACGAAACAACAATTAAGCTTGGGTAAGGATAGATTATGGCTGGAATTCCCCACGACCATTACGAGCCAAAGACGAACGGCCAAAAATGGCTGCATTCGCGCCTGCCGATCGCGGGCCTTCTGTATGATACATTGACGATCCCCACCCCCAAGAACCTGAATTGGATGTGGATTTGGGGCATTGTGCTGACCTTCTGCTTGGCGCTGCAAATCGTCACGGGCATTGTGCTGGCCATGCATTACACCCCGCATGTCGATCTGGCATTTGCGTCGATTGAACATATTATGCGCGATGTGAACGGCGGCCACATGATTCGCTATTTGCACATGAACGGCGCATCGCTGTTCTTCTTTGCCGTCTATCTGCACATTTTCCGCGGCCTGTATTACGGCAGCTACAAGGCCCCGCGCGAAGTGACGTGGATCATCGGCATGATCATCTACCTTTTGATGATGGCCACGGGTTTCATGGGTTATGTTCTGCCTTGGGGCCAAATGTCGTTCTGGGGGGCTACGGTTATCACGGGCCTGTTCGGCGCAATTCCTGGCATTGGCGAATCGCTGCAAACGCTGCTGCTCGGCGGGCCTGCGGTGGATAACGCCACGCTGAACCGTTTCTTCAGCCTGCATTACCTGCTGCCGTTTGTGATTGCCGCATTGGTTGCCCTGCATATCTGGGCCTTCCATACCACGGGCAACAACAACCCCACGGGCGTTGAAGTGCGCCGCACGTCTAAGGCGGATGCCGCCAAAGATACCGTGCCCTTCTGGCCCTATTACGTGATCAAAGATTTGTTCGCGCTGGCCCTTTTGCTGGCTGTGTTCTTTGCGGTTGTTGGCTTTATGCCCAACTACCTTGGCCACCCAGATAACTATATCCAAGCGAACGCATTGGCCACGCCCGCGCATATCGTGCCTGAATGGTATTTCTTGCCGTTCTACGCGGTGCTGCGCGCCTTCACCGCCGATGTATGGCTGGTGCAACTGGTTGAATTTGTGACCTTTGGCATTGTTGATGCGAAATTCTTCGGCGTGGTGGCGATGTTTGGCGCTATTGCGGTGATGGCGATGGCCCCATGGCTGGATACATCTTCGGTGCGTTCGGGGCGGTATCGGCCCAAGTTCAAGGCGTGGTTCGCGCTTCTGGTCATCGACTTTATCGTTCTGATGTGGGTCGGCAGCCAACCCGCGAACGAGCTGAACGGCTGGATCTCGTTGATCGCAACAACCTATTGGTTCGCCTATTTCTTGGTGATCCTGCCGCTGCTGGGGCTGTTTGAAAAGCCTCTGCCAACCCCCGCCACGATTGAAGAAGACTTCAATTCGCACTACGCCAATCCGGCTGAGTGAGAGAAAGGAACTGACTGAGATGTTTCGTAAAATCGCAATCAGCGCTGTCTCGGCACTGGCTATCACCACGGGAGCGGCGTTTGCCGCAGGCGAAGCTAAGCATATCGAAGATGTCGATTTCAGCTTTCAAGGCCCCTTCGGCACCTATGACCAAATGCAACTGCAACGCGGCCTGCAAGTGTTC
>CAXNEP010000165.1:0-5887 GCA_964200865.1 Cypionkella sp.
GACATTTCCAGGCATTGAATTGCACGTGGTTTACGGCATGGCGGAACTGGCTGGCCGCTTTTGCGAATTACCGCCAGAACGTCTTGTGGACAAGCGCGGCAGTGTCGGGGTGCCGATTGCTGGGCTCGAATTTTCAGTGCGCGATGAAACGGGGCATGCATGTGCCATTGGCGATATCGGAAATATTTACGTGAGCGGAATCTTGGGTTTTCAAGGCTATTATGGAAACGCAGCAGCCAATGCCAAAGTGCTTGGGCCCCTAGGGTTCGAGAATGGTGACAAAGGCTATGTCGACAAAGACGGGTTCTTGTTTCTGGCCGGGCGATCCGACTCTGTCTTTAAAAGAGCTGGATTAAAGGTATCTGCCCAAATTGTGACAGACGCTTTGGTTGCGCTGAACTATGTAAGTGATGCCTACACAACAAGTGAAGAAGACTTGATCGAAGGAAATGTTCCCGTTTGCTATGTTGTCTGGTCGTCAGATGAACAGGAAATGCCTGTGGTGCTGTCGGATTTGCGAAAGGCTTTGCCCGTTAACCATCTGCCGCGTCGATTAACAACCTTATCTGCCATACCAAGAACGGGTTCCGGTAAGGTTGATCGCCGGAAACTCGCTGATGTGCTTGCAAATCAGAAAAAATCCGAATGACCAGCGGCGTTGCACTTTTTCGGATTCTATCCCGATTCAAAGGTTTGATCGGCTTTTTTGCAATTTTTATGGCGACGGTGCTGGCACTGAATGTGCTAAGGACATCCGACGCATTTTGGAGCGTTTTTTCTGCGCGCTTTGACCGTGCGCCACGCTATCAATTGCAGCAGATTTTTCTTCCTGATCAAGAACGAGATATTGCTGTTTTGGTTATAGGCGATAGTCTTTTTCAGGACGCTATCCCTGATCGCATTGCCAATGGCACCCTGCGTCGTGCCGTAATTTCAGGCATGGATGCCGACGATGTTGGCACGCTTTTCGAAGCCTTACGTCAGGGACACACAGCCACACAGACCCGAGTATGTAACGTCATTGTGCAAGCCTCTCCTAATTTTATGATTAGAGCAAAGGCACAAAGCGCGGGGCAGGAAATCGGGTTGATTAGCGTTGCCCAACCGAGTGATTTTTTAAATCCCAAACAAGCGGCACGGGTCTTTAAAGTAGTCAAGGCGTGGATCAAAGCACAGACAGACGATAGCAGTTTTCGAACCTTGCCGCATCTGCGCATCGAGCGCACAGTCGGTCAAGCCAAATTCGCGGATGCGACTTTGGAAAACTGGACAGAGGCAACTCAACAGATTGATCAAGCAAATTCCATCTTTTTGATCGATGACAGGGCAACGGAGTGGGGACCCGGTTCTGATTTAGAGGTAAGTTTAAGGCGTGCTCTTGCCAATACAGAGGCTGCTGCAACCAGGATGACATGGTCGATCCTCGCAGCGACTGCGTCTTTTCCCTCACTAGGATGTGACAAGCAAAGCTTTCTTGCAGCACACACTGCAGCATTGTCTGCTAGGGGGAACTGATGCTTGGTGACCTTGGGCTCTACGCGCTGCTTGTCCTTATTTCAGTGTCATTTTTCTGGATGGTGCCTGCAGGACAGCCAGATGCGCGACAGGGTGTTCTTACAGCTGTTTCGGCCTTTGCCGTCCTGATTTACAGCCCGGGTGGCTTTTTGATTGCACTGTATTTACTCATCATGCCGATGTTTGCCGTGCGTTTTTTCCGCAGGGGCAAATCTCTTTTGTTGTTTTGGATATTTCTTGGGATGCTCTTGCTGCCATTGGTGGGGCTGCGAATTTTCACAAGTCAGCCTTTCATTCTGTCTTTCGGTGTGGCCTTTGCAACGACCAAGTCCATCGCATTGTTGGTCACGGCATATGCCGGACGAAATCCCCTACGCTGGCGCGATGCCGCTTTATTAATCTTCTTTTTTCCACTTTTTACGGTGGGACCGGTCGAAAAACTAACAAGTTTTGCGTCTGATCGATTTCAGAAAAAAATGAATTGGCCAGACATTTCTGTAGGTCTTACCAGAATATTGTTAGGCCTGTTCACGGTCATATTCATCTGTAACACGGTCTTATCACCCATCCGCGACGAATGGTTCGGTCGCGGCATTGACGATATCGCCGCAATTTCATTTGCGAACGCCTGGGGTTTGTTGATATCCAGTTTTTTATTCACTTATTTGAACTTTGTTGGTTTTTCTGAAGTTGCAATCGGTGTAAGCCGTCTGTTTGGATTAAAAATAATTGAAAATTTTGATCGGCCAATTTGGGTTACAAATGTAGCTGATTTTTGGAAAAGGTACCATATTTCGATGGGCAATTGGATCAATCAGTTTTTATTCTTTCCGGTGGCGATTTTCATCAAGCGAGACTGGGGCCCTTATGCTGCAACAATGATTGCCTTTATTCTGTTCGGGTTGTGGCACAACTTCACCTTGAATTACTTGTTTTGGGGCTTGGGCAACGGTATAGCGGTGGTACTTGTGCAGTGGGCACAAAGAAACAACCGCCTGCCCATTGCCAAGAACAAGCCGATCGCCCGTATTTTTATTGCACCACTGTGTGGGATCGTCGCCCTGTCATGGGTTGGCTTTTTGCAAACAATGGCAAATCTTGAATCGGCACAGGCTGCCGGACTTTTCGCCCTGCGGCTGATTGGTCTTTAGATCACTCGGTTGCAGAGTGGGAAATTCTTGGCACCGACAAACCTGCCTCTGCATTATTACTTTGTCCAATCATGAACTGATGGCCCTCTAAAGGATCAATCTAGGATAATGGCCTACGCCCTTTGCGCACTGGGTTTCTTTTTGCAAGATCGGTTCAGTAAGACAGGTGCTGCGCGGTTTGGGTTTGTTGATCAATCTTCACAAAAAGGCGGCGATTGAGCCGATGACTGGCGTTAATGCGACGACAATGGCGGCGGCCGAAGGCTAAGGCTGCGATTCAGGCCAGCGCAGCAACTGCGGCGGTACTCGCAGTTCGGTTCAGCACAGCCGAGCAGGCCGTTTCCAAATGGAAGCTTTGCAAACCCGCAGGACGCTAACGGCGATCAGTCTTATGGTGTTGAAAATGCGCCAGTGTAGGCGGGTAGCGATCATTGTCGCCCAACCGGAAGGACTGCAAAATGCCCCTTATGAATGTGATCTTAACGCTGATCGTTGTCGGCGTGGTGCTGGGCCTAGTGAACCGATACTTGCCCATGGATGGGCGCATTAAATCGATTTTGAATGCCGTGATTGTTATTGCCGTTGTGTTGTGGCTGCTGAACGGGTTTGGATTTTTGTTTTTGGGCAATGGTATGCGCTTTGGCGGATAGGGGTTAGGGGTAGGGCAGTTTAGTCCTGCCCGCCGCCCTTTGTGCGCAAAAGCGCGCGGATCGTCACGAACCCAAGCACAAAAATCATTGCCGCAGCCGCTGGCACATCAGAACTCGGCACCTCAGAACTTGGCGGTTCTGGCTCTGGCCGTGCGGGCACAGAGGCGGGCTGCGCGGCTGCGCCACTTTGGCGCATAGCCTGAACTGCAATGACGCCGACCAAGATGAAAACCGCGCCACTGCCACAAAAGGCCGTGACAGGCCCGATCTGCTGCGCAAGGGCCAAAACCGCGCCAACGGCCATCAGCCCAGCGCCGAATATCACAAGGCCAAGCCCCGCTGCGAGCGTGGCCGCCCGCGCAAATTGCCTGCGAATCTGCGCTCTGAGCGCGGCGATCAGACCGCGCCCAATCATGTCCAATGATCGCACCTTAGCGCCGTGTCAGCGCGCCAAGCAGCACGCCCATTCCCGCAGCAAGGCCCAGCGCGATATAGGGATTGGCGGCAATGGCCGTTTCAACGCGCACATCGGCCTGATGGCCCTTGCGCCCCAAATATTGCGCCGAACTGTTCAACCCTTCGCTGATGTCTTTGCCCAGGGTCTGGGCGCGGGCCGAAGTGATGGATTGCACAGCATGGGCAACGGTTGCGATGTCATCGCGTAGCGCCACCATTTGCGCCATGACAGCATCATAATCTGCGGCTGCGTTTTTCAAAAGCGAGTTCTCTAGTGCCATGTGCCTGCTCCTTGCGGGTGACCGCGCGACAATGCGCCAACGCGGGATGGGCGCATTTATCCATGGGCGGCGGCACTGTGCGCTAACACGCCTCAGCCTGCCTGATTTCCGTTGCGTTAGCGTGGCGCAATGCAAGAATGGGGATCACGGAATATGGGCGCACCAAACAAGCCAACTGCACAGGTGATGATCGCGATTGTTCTGGGCGCTGCGTTGGTTTTGGGGGCGGCGGCGTGGTGGTGGCAGGCGCGGGTTCTGAATGCGCGGCTGGTGCAGGTAGAGGTGGCCGCCATCAGCGAGACCACCCGCCTGTTGGCGGTGAATGGCAAAATCGCCCCCCTAAATGCAGTGGCGATGCGCGTTTCCGTCACAGGTACTGTTTTGCAAGTTTTGGCAAAAGAGGGTGACGTTGTGGCGCGCGGCGCCGTGCTGGCAACGCTGGACCCAGGGATACAAGTTGCCAGTGTTGTGCAGGCGCAGACAGCGCTGGCACAGGGCCAAATGCGCGCCGCCCAAGCGGCAGACAGCTACGCCCGCGATGCCAAGCTGCGGCAGCTTACCTCGCCCACCGCGTTAGAGGCCAGCCGCCAAGATGCGGCCAGCGCGGCGCAAGATGTGCTGCGTTTAGATGCGCTGTTGACGCAGGCAACCATTCAGCTGGGGCGCTTTACGCTGAAGGCGCCGATGCGCGGCACAGTGATCACAGCCGCCGTGGAAATGGGGCAGTTGGTAGACCCTTCCAGCCCCCTGTTTACGCTGGCCGATTTGTCCGCGCTGGTGGTTGAGGCAAGTGTCGATGAAACCTATGCCAGCCAGATTGAAAAAGGCCAGACCGCGATGCTGCAACTGATTGGCACGCGCGCCGTGCTGGCGGGTAAAGTGGCCTTTGTGGCCCCGCGCGTCGATGGGGCCACAGGCGGGCTGGGGGTAAAGCTGGCCTTCGATACCCCCGTTCAGGCCCCTGTTGGCCTGACAGTGACGGCCAATATCCTTGTCGATAAGCGCGCCGCCTTAACGGTTCCGCGCAGCGCGCTGCAAGGCGGCGGCGTATTTTTGTTGCAAAACGGCACGGCGCATTGGGCAGAGGTGAGCACAATTGAATGGCCCGCTGATCGGCTGATTGTAACCAAGGGCATCAAGGCGGGGGATGTTGTGATTGTAACGGCCGAAGGCGTCAGCGAAGGCCAACGCGCGGCCGCCATGGCGAGCGCAAACTGATGCTGTATGCGCTGAAAATCGCGGGGCGGTATCTGACAGCCTCAAAATCGCAAACTGCGCTGTTGGTGGTGGGCGTGGCGCTGGGCGTGTTCATCTTTATCTTCATGTCGGCACTGATCGGCGGGCTGGCCGAGTTTATCTTGGCGCGCACGGCGGGCGATATGCCTCATATCACCATTGCCACTGAGGCGGTTGATCCGCCGCAACTTATCGCCCTGAAGGGAACGGTTTTGATGGTGTCGCAAAGCGGCAATCAGGCGCAATCGCTGACCGACGCCGCTGCGTTTTTGCCCCTGATTGCCGCCCTGCCGCAGGTCAAGGCCGTCTCGCCGCAAATTACGGGCGCAGCGGTGCTGCGGCGCGGTTTACAGGCGGCGCAAGTGTCGGTCACAGGGCTGGAAATGGGGCGCGAATCTGCCATCACCAACCTTGCGGGGTACCTTGTGGCGGGGGATGTATCGCTGCGCGCAGGCGCGGTGGTGCTGGGGCAAAGTTTGGTCGATGATCTGCATCTTGCCCTTGGCCAAAGTGTGACCTTGCAATCCACGAGTGGCGCAGAGACAACCCTTACGCTTTCGGGCATCTACCAAATTGGCACGGGCGGGGGGATGGATCG
>CAXNEP010000166.1:0-5823 GCA_964200865.1 Cypionkella sp.
CGGCCATCGGCGGTGGTGTGGGGGGTGGTACGGGGAATAGGGGCGGGCATCTTGTCCTCTTGCATCTTGGCGCAAGGCTAGCCAAAAACTGCGGGCAAGTCACGCGATAGGTTGCTATGCCCAAACATGCCGATGTCAAAACCCTGCCCTATAGCCCCGCGCAGATGTTTGCGCTGGTGGCCGATGTGGCGCGCTACCCCGAATTTCTGCCTTGGGCGGCGGCGGCGCGCATCCGTTCGCGCACGCCCATTGACGGGGGCGAGGTGATGGAGGCCGATTTGGTGATTTCCTTTAAGGTGTTTCGCGAAAAATTCGGCTCTCGCGTCACCTTACTGGGGCAAGATCGGATTTTGACCGAATATATCGACGGCCCGTTTCGGCATTTGAAATCTGTCTGGGCGTTTCGCGCGGCAGAAGGCGGCTGCGAGGTGGATTTTTCGGTGGATTTTGAGTTTAAAAACCCGATTCTGGCGGGGATCATCGGGCTGGTGTTTAACGAGGCGATGCAGCGGATTGTGCGCGCGTTCGAGGCGCGCGCACAGCAGTTATACGGCTAAGAATTCAGATCATAACCGCGTTCGCCATGCACCGAAATGTCCAAACCATTGGCTTCGGTTTCCGCATCCACCCGCATCGGCAGCACCAGCGCCACGGCTTTGATGATGATATAGGTTAGGACAAGCGTCCAAACCCCAACCACCGCCAAGCCGCCCAATTGCGCCGCCCAAGTGCCTGCGCCAAACACTGCCACCATCACAGTGCCAAAGATACCGCCCACGCCATGCACGGCAAACACATCTAACGTGTCGTCAATGCGCAGACGATTTTTGATAAGTAAAACAGCCTCTTGGCACAGGATGCCAGCAATGCCGCCAATCACAACAGCCTCAATCGGGCCAACATAGCCCGAGGCTGGCGTGATCGAGGCAAGCCCCGCAATCGTGCCCGTCACCAGACCAACCATCGAGGCGCGGCCGAACTTAATCCGCTCCCACAGCGCCCAAGTCAGCGACGCCGCCGCCGCCGAAAGATGCGTGACGGTGATTGCCATTGCCGCCTGCCCATTGGCCGCCAGCGCCGAGCCGCCGTTAAAGCCAAACCAGCCGACCCACAGCATCGCCGCCCCAACCATCACCATGCCAGGGTTATGCGGCGGGGTGTTTTTCTGTTTGCGCGGCCCCAGCAAAAAAGCCAGCAGCAGCGCGGCCAGACCCGCCGTTTCATGCACCACAATCCCGCCCGCAAAATCGCGCACGCCCATATCGCCAAAGATACCGCCATCGGCCAGCATCCCGCCGCCCCAAATCATATGGGCGACAGGCGCATAGACCAGCAGCATCCACAGGCCTGAAAATGCAAGAACAAATCCAAACCCCACCCGTTCCACATAGGCCCCCACTATCAGCGCGGGGGTGATGATGGCAAAGGTCATCTGAAACGAAAAGAACAGAATCTCGGGCAGGGTGCCAGTTAGACTTTCTGCCGTGACGCCGTTCAAAAACGCCTTGCCGAAGCCGCCCCAAACCGCGCCGTCCCCGCCAAAGGCGATGGAATAGCCAAGGGCCAGCCACAAAACGCTCATCAAGGCGGCAATAGCAAAGCACTGCATGAAGACGGACAGAACATTCCGCGCGCGCACGAGGCCGCCGTAAAACAGCGCAAGGCCAGGCAGGGTCATAAACAGCACCAGCGCGGTGGCGATCAGGATAAAGGCGGTATCAGCAGCAGACATTGGCATCCCCATTTTTGCACCTGCGCAGAAAAGCGGCACAGGTCTGCGCATAAAAGAGGCAATCGCCGAAATGATCGCCAAATCAGCGGGCAGTTTTCAAAATGGTTAAAATTTATGCGCGTAAATCTTTTGCCTGCATGATTTATCAGCAGCGCGATAACTTAGGCGCGCAGGGCCGCCAGAATCAGCGCAAGCGCATGATCGCGCGCAGCCAACCGCACTGCGCCGCGCCCCAGTGGGCCAAATTCAACCGTTTGCGTCAAAACCCCCGCCGCAGTGGCCAATGCAAAACACACCCGCCCTTCGGGTTTAAATTCCGATCCGCCTGGCCCTGCAATGCCTGTAATGGACACGGCGATTTGCGATTTAGATCGTTCCAACGCGCCCAGCGCCATCGCGCGCGCGACGGGCTCGCTGACTGCGCCATGGGCGTTTAGCGTGGTTTGCTTTACCCCCAGCATATTGATTTTGGCATCATTCGAATATGTGACAAAACCGCGATCAAACACATCCGAGGATCCTGCCACTTCGGTCAGCAGCGCGGCCAGCATCCCGCCTGTACAGCTTTCAGCGCAGGCAATGCGAATGCCCTTGGCGCGGGCGGCGTCAAGAACCTGCGCAATCATGAAAAGGCCACGATATGGTACAGCGCGGCGGCAATGATGGTGGCGATTCCTGCGAATACGCCTGCAATCAGATCATCCAACATCACGCCTTTGGCCCCGCCCATACGGTCTGCGCGGCCAATGATCCACGGCTTCCAAACGTCAAAAAGCCGAAAGAAAACAAAGGCCGCCAGCGGGGCAGGGTAGGGCAAAAACCCCTCCCACCCGCGCGCCCAAAAGGCGGCAGATGAAAACAGCAGCGCCAGCCATTGCCCTGCGACTTCGTCGATGACAAATTCGGATGGATCGGCGGTTTTGTCATCGCCCAACGCGCGATGAACGGCCCAAAACCCCAGCCCCGTTGCCGCAATCGTTGCCAAAACCAGCGCGGGAAAGCCAAGATAGCGGTCGACCAAAAGGCCAACCACAATCGCCGCCGCCGAGGCCCAAGTGCCAGAGGCAGGGCGCAGATAGCCAAGGCCAAAGACAGTGGCAATCGCGCGGCTCATCCCTGCACCAAGGTGGCCGATGCCAGCGCGGCGATCCCCTCTTCGCGGCCCGTAAAGCCAAGGCGTTCAGACGTGGTTGCCTTGACCGAAACTTTGCCCACATCTACACCCATAATCGCCGCCAGCGCCGCGCGCATAGCATCTGCGTGCGGGCCAATTTTGGGCCGCTCGCAAATCAGCGTCACATCGCAATTGGCCAAATCATAGCCGCGCGCGCGGGCGCGGGCCATGGCATGGGTCAGGAAAATATGGCTGGCAGCGCCCTTCCACTGCGGATCGGATGGCGGGAAATGCTGGCCAATATCGCCATCGGCCAGTGCGCCGTAAATGGCATCGGTCAGCGCGTGCATGCCCACATCGGCATCGGAATGGCCCAGCAACCCGCGGTCATGGGCGATTTTGTGGCCGCACAGCCAAACATGGTCACCCTCGCAAAAGGCATGTACATCAAAACCATTGCCCAGTCGAATATCGGGGCGCATATCCATATCCCGTTCCTTTATCATCGCTTCTGCGCGGGCAAAATCGCCAGCATAGGTCAGCTTTATATTGGCCTCATCCCCCGCGACAATGGCCACGTTCAGACCAGCGGCGCGGGCAACCTCTACGTCATCGGCGGCGGGGATGTTGTAGGACAGATGTGCAGATAAAATTGCTTCAAAATCAAAGCCCTGCGGCGTTTGCGCGCGAAACAGCCCTGCGCGATCTGCGGTGCCTGTCACCAAACCATCCGCCCCGCGCCACAGCGCATCGGTGATTGGCAGGGCAGGGGCTGCGGCGGGGTGGGTTTCCAGCGCGGATAAGACCCGCGCAATCACATCGGGGCTGACCAAGGGGCGCGCGCCATCATGGATCAACACGCGCGTCACGCCCCGCCCCGCCAGCGCCTGCAACCCTGCGCGCACCGACGCCGCCCGATCTGCCCCGCCCAGCACGATCTGGCCCGAAAACAGCGACTTGGCACGTTCCAAATCATCGGGATGCACGGTCAGAACCACCTCAAACCCCGCAAAGGCGGCGATGGTATGGGCCAGAACGGGCCGCCCCGCCAGCATTTGCCACTGCTTTGGCAGATCGCCCCCTGCGCGCAAACCGCGCCCTGCGGCGGTGATGATCACGGCTGTTGTCATGGCCACTCCCTTATGCACTGCTTAACAGCAGGAAAAGCAAGCGTCCACCGCGCGAAATCGCCTAAAAAATAGGCAATGCATGTTTTTCGGGCAGAAACACACGCGCATTTCCTTGCGCGCGGGGCATAAGGGGCGCAAAACCTGTGGCATGATGCCTCATCCTGCACCCAAAATCGCCGATATTGCCCTAACCTCGCCCGTGCTGCTGGCACCTATGGCGGGAATCACCGACTTGCCGTTTCGGCGGGTGGTGGCGGGCTTTGGCGCGGGGCTGGTGGTTTCGGAAATGGTCGCCAGCCAAGAGGTGATGCAGGGCGGCGCGCTGGCCTTGGCGCGCGCCGAACTGGGGCTGGAAGACCACGCCACATCGGTGCAACTGGTGGGTCGCGATCCCTATTGGATGGGCGAGGCTGCCCGTTTTGTCGAAGCGAATGGCGCGCAGATCATTGATATCAATATGGGCTGCCCTGCCAAACGCGTCACGCAGACGGGCGGCAACGGGGCCTGCGGATCGGCCCTGATGCGCGAGCCTGATGTGGCGCTGGCGATTATTGCGGCGGTGAGGGCGGCGGTGCGCGTGCCAGTCACGCTGAAAATGCGGCTGGGATGGGATGATGCCAGCCATAATGCCCCTGAAATTGCCGCGCGCGCCGAAGGGGCGGGGGTGGCGATGGTGACCATCCACGGGCGCACACGCCAGCAGTTTTACAAAGGCGCTGCCAATTGGGCGGCCATTGCGCCCGTTAAGGCAGCGGTGAAAATCCCCGTGATTGCGAACGGCGATATAGTCGGTGCGCCCAGCGCCCGCATGGCACTGGCCCAATCGGGCGCAGATGGGGTGATGGTGGGGCGCGGCGCGCAGGGTGCGCCGTGGCGGCTGGCACAAATTGCCGCCGATCTGGCGGGAACATCAGGCCCCACTATCCCGCAAGGTACTGATCTGTATGACCTTATCGCCGCGCATTACCACGCCATTCTGTCCCATTACGGCGCCGATCTTGGCCTGCGCGTCGCGCGCAAACATCTGGGCTGGTATTTGGACGAGGCAGGCCGCCCCGATGCGCGCGAGGCGATTTTAACGGCAACGCAGCCTTCAGCCGTGCTGGATTTGCTGCGCATTGCGCTTTGCGATGAACCCGAAGATGCCGAGGTGGCCGCATGACCCCAACCACAGCATCTGGCCTATGGGCCGCCTTGCCCCTGCCAGCCCTGATTATCGACGAGGGCGGGCGCATTTCCGAAGTGTCCCCCAGCGCGGAAATTTTCCTGAACCTGTCGCAGCGCGCGCTGGTGGGCCAACCTTTGCTGGACAGGCTGTCGATTGATGCGCCGATGGAAGATGCGCTGGCGCGGGTGCGCCTGCATCAATCGCCCGTGGTCATCGCCGATGCCGAAGTCACCACGGGCGAGCGTGCGCCCCAAACCTGCGCGCTGCATCTGGCCCCGATGCAAGATATTGACGGCGCGGTTTTGATGATGATGGCCCCGCGCGATATTTCCGATCGATTGGGCCATGCGATGCGCGTCACCTCGGCGGCAAAATCGGCCATTGGCATGGCCGAAATGCTGGCGCATGAAATTAAAAACCCCCTTGCAGGCATTTCGGGGGCGGCGCAGCTGCTGGCGATGAACCTTGCGCCCGAAGATCTGGAAATGACCGATTTGATCGTGGAAGAAACGCGGCGCATTGTGAAATTGCTGGAACAGGTTGAACAGTTCGGCAACATCTCGCGCCCTGTTTTGCGCGCCGTGAACCTGCACGATGCGCTTGACCGCGCGCGCCGTTCCGCGCTTGTGGGATTTGGCGCAAAAATGCGGATTATCGAAGATTACGATCCGTCTTTGCC
>CAXNEP010000167.1:0-5782 GCA_964200865.1 Cypionkella sp.
CAGCGCATGGCGCGCATTCCCGATGGCGCGGTGCTGATTGATAACCCTGTGTCCACCGCGCCAGGGTTTTCTGTAGAAAATGTGCATGTGATGGCGGGGGTTCCGTCGATTTTTCAGGCAATGGTCGCGTCCGTGCTGCCCACACTCACGGGCGGCGCGCCGCTGCTGTCAGACAGCCGGCGTGTGATGACGGGCGAGGGTGATATAGCCGCACGCTTTAGCGATATTGCAGCGCGCTATCCCGACCTGTCGATGGGATCATACCCCTTTGTACGCGATGGGGCGCAGGGCACGAATTTGGTGGTGCGCGGCACCGACGCGGGCCAAATTGCTGCCGCGATGGGGGACTTAACCGCAGCCTTTGCCAAATGAATTTGGCGGATGTGGTACAGGCTACATGGCCGCCTGCCCGCACTTTTGACATGGGCCCCTTTACCCTGCGCGATGGGGCGGGCGGGGGCAAGCGGGTGTCAGCGGCAAGCGTACATGCCCCCTTTACCGATGCAGATTTGGACGCGGCCGAGGGCGCGATGCGCGCAATGGCCCAATCGCCGCTGTTTGCCATTTGGCCAGAGGGGGGCGATTTTGGGCTGGATGCTGCGCTGGCCAAGCGGGGGTATGATATCGTTGACCCCGTTGTTGGCTATCGCGCAGATGCCCAAGACATCCTGCGCCGCGATACGGATACTTCCCGCACTTATCCACATTGGCCGCCACTTGCCATCACCCGTGAGGTTTGGGCAGAGGCAGGAATTGGCCCTGCACGGCTGGATGTTATGGCCCGCGCCACTGGCCCCAAAACCGCAATTCTGGTGCGCCACGGCGATCATCCTGCGGGGGTTTGTTTTGTGGCCATTGCAAGCGATCATGCCATGATCCAAGCGCTGGAAGTGCTGCCAGATCATCGCCGCAACGGCCTTGCGCAACAGCTGATCACCCGCGCCGCGCTATGGGCAACCAGCTTTGGCGCGGCGCAACTGTCTTTGGTTGTAACCCGCGCCAACGCCCCTGCCCGCGCGCTGTATGCGCGCATGGGCATGGCCGAGATGGGCCAGTATCATTACCGCGCGGCAGGCACGTTATTGCAAAACGGGCATGTCTGAAAAACGCCGCGCCAAAAAGTCGATAAACGCGCGCACTTTGGGCTGGGTAAACCGCCCAGGGGGGTAGACCGCGTAAATGCCGCTGGGATCGGCGGGCAGGTTCGGAATTGCCTCTTGCACCAAACCATCGCGCAGCGCCTCGGCGCACAGGAAATGCGGCAAATATGCAATGCCAAGGCCCGAAACGGCGGCATTCATCAGTGATTGGCCATCGTTCATCGTCAACCAGCCTGCCGAACGGATCACCCGCTTTTCGCCTGACGGCGAGGTGATTCGCCAAAAGTTACCGTTGGCTTGGTTGGAATAATGCAGCAAGCGATGTTCGTTCAAATCTTCCAGCCGCATTGGGCGGCCATGCTTTTGAAAATAGGCTGGGCTTGCGATCATGCGGTAGACAGTTTCTGTCAGCTTGCGCGCGCGCATACTGCTGTCTTCCAAATCGCCAATGCGAATCGCCATATCGAACCCTTCGGAAATCAGTTCCACAAAGCGGTTGTTCAATACCATATTGACCGTGACATCGGGGTATTCGGATAAAAAGTCGCCCAAGATGGGTGACAGCAGGTTCGAGCCGAAATCTGTTGCCACGGAAATGCGCAGTTGCCCCGAAGGTGCCGATTGCATCGAGGTCACCAGCGCGTCCGCATCGCCTGCATCGTTCAGCACACGGCGGGCGCGGTCATAATAGGCAAGGCCAATTTCCGTAGGGCTGACGCGGCGGGTGGTGCGGTTCAGCAGACGCGCGCCCAGCCGCGCTTCCAGCGCCGATACGTGTTTGGATACGGCAGATTTAGAAATTCCCATCTTTTTGGCAGCATCTGTAAACCCGCCTTGGTCAACGACCGTAGCAAAAGCTTCCATTTCTGTAAGTCTGTCCATTGTAATCCCCAAACGGCGTGGCAGTCGATTTGTTTCGTTTTGAAGGCCAATTAGGGCATAGCTTGGGCGCGTCTGTGGCGGGGAAAGGGTGAGTTTGTGATCAATTTGGCGGGGCGCTGCGGCAGATGCGCGCGATTTATGCATATTCTGGCAACAATGGTCGCAATACAGCCGCAAGTATTGCCAAAGGGTTAACAATCACTGTCCAAACCCGTGCAACAATACCGTAATGGATATGCGCAACAAATATGCACCCAGCGCAGCAAGCGGCTTGCGGCGCGGGCCTTGGCCCTTTATCCCTTTTGTAACTGAACAAGGGATACCACCATGACGATCAACACCCGTTTTGACAAATCCAAGCTTCCCTCGCGCCATGTGACCGAAGGGCCAGCCCGCGCGCCGCATCGCAGTTACTTCTATGCGATGGGCATCACCGAGGAAGAGATTCATCAGCCATGGGTGGGCGTCGCGACCTGCTGGAACGAAGCGGCGCCGTGCAACATCTCGCTGAACCGTCAGGCGCAGATCGTCAAACATGGCGTGAAAAAGGGTGGCGGCACCCCGCGCGAATTTACCACCATCACCGTGACCGACGGTATTGCGATGGGGCATGAGGGGATGCGCAGCAGCCTCGCCAGCCGCGATGCAATTGCCGATACGGTGGAACTGACCATGCGCGGACATTGCTATGACGCGCTGGTCGGCCTTGCGGGCTGCGACAAATCGCTGCCGGGCATGATGATGGCGATGGTGCGGTTGAACGTGCCATCGGTGTTTATCTATGGCGGATCGATCCTGCCGGGCCGCCTGAACGGCAAAGATGTGACCGTGCAAGACGTGTTTGAGGCCGTAGGCCGTTTGCAAGCGGGCGATTATTCCGAAGCAGAGCTTGCCATTTTGGAGCGCGTGGCCTGCCCATCATCGGGGGCCTGCGGCGCGCAATATACCGCCAACACCATGGCCTGCGTGTCCGAAGCGATTGGCCTTGCGCTGCTGAATTCATCGGGCGCGCCTGCCCCCTACGAATCGCGCGACCAGTATGGCGAGGCATCGGGCGTGGCTGTGATGAACCTAATCGAAAAGAACATCCGCGCGCGCGACATCGTCACGCGCAAGTCGCTGGAAAATGCCGCCCGCGTGGTGGCCTGCACGGGCGGTTCCACCAACGCCGCCCTGCACCTTCCCGCCATTGCGCATGAGGCAGGGATTGATTTTGATCTGTTCGATGTGACCGACATCATGCGCGACACCCCCTATTTCGTAGACCTTCGCCCTGGCGGAAAATACGTGGCCAAAGACCTGTACGAAGTGGGCGGCGTGCCTGTTGTGATGAAGGAACTAATGAAAGCAGGTTTGATGCATGAAGATTGCATCACCGCATCGGGCCGCACCATTGGCGAGGAATTGTCGGAAATCACAGGCGATGCTGATGGCCGCGTGATCTACCCTATTGCAACGCCTATCACTGCTACGGGCGGCGTTGTGGGCCTGAAGGGCAACTTGGCCCCCGAAGGTGCCATTGTCAAAGTTGCGGGTATGTCGCCCGCCGAGCAGGTCTTTACAGGCCCCGCCCGCGTATTTGAATGCGAAGAAGACGCGTTCGAGGCGGTAAAGCAGCGCGCCTATAACGAGGGCGAAGTGATTGTGATCCGCAACGAAGGCCCCGCTGGCGGCCCTGGTATGCGCGAGATGCTGTCCACCACCGCCGCCCTGTCGGGCCAAGGCATGGGCAAAAAGGTGGCGCTGATCACCGATGGCCGTTTTTCGGGCGCGACGCGCGGGTTTTGCGTGGGCCATGTTGGGCCTGAGGCGGCGCATGGTGGCCCTATCGCCCTATTGCAAAACGGCGATATGATTACGCTGAACGCCATCACGGGTGAACTTTCGGTCGCCTTGAGCGATACAGAACTTGCCGCGCGCAAAGCGCAGTGGAAAGGCCCGCGGCCAACCCAATATGCCACAGGGGCAATTTGGAAATTTGCCAAGCTTGTTGGTGGCGCACGTTATGGCGCTGTGACCCACCCTGGCGCAAAGGCAGAGGCTCATGTCTATATGGACCAATAGCGCGCTGGCTCTGGCCTGTGCGGGGCTGACGGCCTGCGCGGGTATGGATCTTGGCACGCAGCCGCGCAGCGTTGTGGTGCAGGGCGGGGATATCAAGGTGGCGGCACCTGCTGGATACTGCGCCAACCCGCAGGCCAGCACCGATAGTGCGGGCAGCGCGGTTGTGCTGATGGGGCGGTGTTCTGCCACATCCAGCGCAACCCCTGCCCTGATCACGGCCAGCGTGGGCGCAACGGGGTCTGGCGCGGCGCTGGATGCGGGGCCAGTGGCGCTGACGCGGTTCTTTACCTCGGATCAAGGGCGCGGGATGCTGGCGTCTACGGGGAACGCCGCGGATGCGGTGGTCACCTCGTCCGAAACCGAAGATACGGCTGTGCTGCTGCGCATCAAAGATGCCAATATCGGCGAATATTGGCGCGCTATTCTGGCGCTAAAGGGGCGGCTTGTTATGCTTTCGGCCACGGGCGCGGAAAGCGTAGTCTTGCCACCCGAACAAGGGCGCGCGCTGCTGACCAAATCCATGGCAGTTTTGCGCAGCGCGAACCCCGACAAAGCCGCGCCAGCCATCGGCCTTGCGGCGCTGTTTGCTGCACCAAAAACCGCCGCAGCGCCCACGCCCACGATCGAGGTTTTGACTCCGCCCGAGGGCAGCCTGCGACCTAAGCCGCGCGTTCCCAAGTCTGGATAAACTGCGCCAAAACCGCAGCAATTGCAGCATCGCTTTCACCCGCGGGGGCTGCAATTTGTGCAACTAGGCCACGCTTTTTATCCTCAACCACCGCCGCCACGCTGGCGGTTAGCCCCGCTTCGGCCAAGGCAGCGTTGTAGACGCGCGTGATCGCCATGCGCCGCAAATCTGGCTTGAACGTTTTGCCGACCCCTGTTTTTGGTATCTCTGGAATAACTTCCAAATACTTTGGCACTGCCGCGCGTTCATGGATGCGCGCCTCGACAAAGGACATAAGCTCGGCACTTGTCACACTTGCGTCTTTGACCAGTTCCACATAGGCGCAGGGCACTTCGCCCGCATGTTGGTCTGGCTGGCCGATGGCCCCCACAAAAGCGACTTGAGTGTGCGCCATCAGCGCCTCTTCAATCATTGCAGGGTCAATATTGTGGCCGCCGCGAATGATAATGTCTTTGGCGCGGCCTGTGATGTACAAATAGCCATCCGCATCCATCCGCCCCAAATCACCTGTGCGCAGATATTCGCCCACGAACAGATCTTTGTTCTTATCCACCTCGGTATAAGTGGCGCCTGTCACCACCCCGGGTGAGGTTACGCAGATTTCGCCCGATTCGTCTGGCCCGCATTCATGCGCGCCACCTTTGGAGTGGAAAGTCATAATCTTGACCCGCGTATATGGGAAAGGCAGGCCAACCGAGCCAATTTTCTTTCCGCCTTCGGGCGGGTTGATCGATACAAGGCAGGTCGCCTCGGTCATGCCATAGCCTTCGACAATCTGCACGCCTGTTGCCGCCTCGAACCGATTGAACAGTTCAATCGGCAGCGGGGCCGAGCCTGAAAATGCGCCGCGCAAGCTGGAGACATCGGCATTGACAGGCCGCTGCATCAGCGCCGAAAGGGCGGTGGGCACTGTGACCATATAAGTCACGCCCCAACGTTCGATCAGCTTCCAAAAATTGTCAAACACCCCCGCCCCGCGATAGCCCGCAGGCGTTGGAAACACCGCGTGAAAGCCCGAAGCAATGGCAGACATCATAATGGGATAGGC
>CAXNEP010000168.1:0-5776 GCA_964200865.1 Cypionkella sp.
ACCAGAACGCGGTCTTGCAATGGTGTAAATGCCATCTGGGGGGACTCCCTTGAGTTTTCCAGGTTGAATAAGATTAGCACTCGCCTTGTGTGAGTGCTAACGACTTGCATCTAGGCATCTCGCCTTCGCCTGTCAACGCCCTGCGCGCGAAAAATTGCAGGGGCTGGGTGACAAGGCGCGCGCGCCGCGCTACAAGCCGCGCAAACCCCACAGTTTAGGTGATATGATGACAACGCTGGTTTTTGGCCATAAATCCCCCGATACCGATTCAACAGGGTCGCCCATCATTTGGGCATGGTATCTGAACGAAGTGCGCAAAACTCCTGCCGAGGCGGTTTTGCTGGGCGAGCCGAACACCGAAGCTGCCTTTGTCATCAAACATTGGGATTGCCCAAAGCCGCGCATCGTGGCGGATATTCCCGCTGGCACGCCTGTGGTGATTGTCGATACCAACAACCCCGCCGAACTGCCCGGCAACGTAAACGACTTGGATATTCGCGCGATTATTGACCATCACAAACTGGTCGGGGGCCTAGAAACCGCAGGGCCAATTGACATTGTCATCCGCCCGCTGGCCTGCACCGCCACTGTAATGCACGACATTATGGGCGCAGATACCGCCCAAATGCCAACTTGGGTTAAGGGGCTGATGCTGTCATGCATCCTGTCGGACACGCTGGAATTCCGCAGCCCCACCACCACCCCGCACGACCGCGCCGTTGCTGAAAAGCTGGCCGCCGATTTGGGCATTTCGATCCCCGATTTTGCCGCCAAATTGTTCGAGGCAAAGTCAGATGTCGGCGCGTTTTCCGATGCGGCCCTGCTGCGGATGGACAGCAAAGAATACACTGTTGCGGGCCGCGATCTGCGCATTTCCGTGCTGGAAACCACCGCGCCAAAGGTCATTCTTGACCGCAAGGCCAGCCTGATGGCATCGATGGAGTTCGTGGCAAAAGAAGACGGCGCAGACCAAGTGCTGCTGTTCGTCATCGACATTCTGCGCGAAGAAGCAACTTTGCTCGTGCCCAATGATCTGGTGAAAACCCTTGCCGAAGCATCCTTTGGCGTGCAGGTTACAGGCGATACCGTTGTCATCCCAGGCTTGATGAGCCGCAAAAAGCAGATCATCCCTGCGTTGAAACTGTAAGACGATGACCCAAATCATCCCATCCCTTGCCAGCATCGCCGCCGATTATGACGCAGTATTTTGCGACCTTTGGGGCTGCTTGCACAACGGCGCGCAGCCCTTTCCCGCCGCCGTATCGGCGCTGCACGGCTTTCGCGCGGCTGGCAAAAAGGTGATCTTTCTGACCAACGCGCCCCGCCCGCGCCGCGATGTGGCAGTCCATCTGGCCGCCATGGGCGTGCCCGATACCTGCTTTGACGATATCGTCACCTCTGGCCAAGCCGCGCAATTTGCCATGCTGTCGGGCGCAGTTGGGCAACAGTTGCACCACATCGGCGCGCAAAAAGATGAGGGGTTTTTTACCGATTTTGATGCCTCCATGGCGGCGCTGGCGGCCAGCGCAGGCATCACCCGCGTACCCATGGAACACGCGCAGGGCATCGTTTGCACGGGCCTGACCGATGATATGACCCAGACCCCCGATGATTACCGCGCAGCCCTGCTTATGGCCAAAACCCTTGGCCTGCCAATGCTATGCGCCAACCCCGATGTCACCGTGCATGTCGCGGGCAAGCTTTTGTATTGCGCAGGGGCCCTTGCCGCCGCCTATGAAAAGATGGGCGGCGAAACCCTGTATTTCGGCAAACCGCACCCCCCCATTTACGACCGCGCCCGCACGCGCCTGTCCGATCTGGGCGCGGATGACCCGCGCATCCTGTGCATCGGTGACGGGATTGCGACCGATGTCGCAGGCTCGAGCGGCGAAGGGCTAGATTGCCTTTACATCACATCAGGCGTGGACGGCGCGCGCTTTGGCCCCAGCCCCAGCGCGCCCGACCCCACACTTTTGCAGGCATTTCTGGCCGAAAAACAGGCCGCGCCGCGCTATTCCATGGGGTTCCTTGGCTAGCCGCGCAACTTTATTACCTTTTTTGCCACATAAACGAATAAAAGCTGCGCAAGGGATTGCCGCGCAGCGCAGCCTTTGCTATGCAGCGGCATGGATTCGCACGCCCCACCAGCAAAGGACAGCGCCATGCTTGACAATTTTCCGCGCGGCACGATTTGCATCGAAGAATTGGCGGTGGGGATGGAGCGTTCCTTGCGCAAAGTGGTCACCGACCGCGATATCCAGCTGTTTGCCGAGGTGTCTACCGATCGGAACCCCGTGCATTTGGACGATGCCTATGCCCAAGACACGATTTTTCAGGGCCGCATCGCGCATGGCATGCTGACCGCTGGTTTGATTTCCGCCGTCATTGGCGAACAATTGCCAGGGCACGGCACAGTCTATCTTGGCCAAAACCTAAAATTCATGGCCCCCGTCCGCCCTGGTGATATGGTCGAGGCGGTGGTGCGCGTGATGGGCATCGACCACGCGCGCCGCCGTGTGACCCTTGAAACATTCTGCCGCGTGGGCGATACCATTGTGCTAAAGGGCGAGGCGCTGGTGCTGGCCCCAAGTTCGAAATTCGACTGACGCGCAGGCATCCGCCCCGCGGCCCAAGGGGTACTATGCAGGTTATCAACGATTGGCGATCCATCCCGCAGACCGCGCGCGGTGCATCCGTGGCCTTGGGCAATTTTGACGGGGTGCATCTGGGCCACCGCGCGGTGATTGATCTGGCGCGCGCGCACGGCCCACAAAATGCACCTTTGGGCATTGTCACCTTCACCCCCCATCCGCGCGAATTTTTCGCGCCCAATGCCGCGCCCTTTCGCCTGATGAGCGATAGCGCCCGCGCCCATGAATTGGCCCGCATCGGCGTGCAGCATCTGTTCCAGTTGGAATTTAATGCAGCCCTTGCCGCCCTAACCCCGCTGGAATTTGCGCGCGATGTGTTGGCGGATGGCCTTGGCGCAGCCCATGTCACTGTGGGGGCTGATTTCAGCTTTGGCAAAGCCCGCGCAGGGCGCGCGGCAGATTTGGCCGATTTGGGCGCGCAGCTTGGCTTTGGCGTGACCATCGCCGATATGGTCGCCGATGGGGGGGCAGAAGTCTCCTCCACCGCCATTCGCGCCGCCCTTACCGCTGGCAACCCCCGCGTCGCAGCCCAAATGCTGGGCCATCCGCACAGCTTTGAAGGGCCGGTGATTCACGGCCATAAACGCGGGCGCGAATTGGGCTATCCCACTGCAAATATGGATATCTCGAACCTGCACCTGCCGCGCTTTGGCGTGTATGCCGTGCGCGTTTCTGTTCTAAACGGGCCGCACGCAGGCCAGTATATCGGCGCGGCCAGCCTTGGCATCCGCCCCATGTTTGGCACAAACCAACCCAATCTAGAAACCTTTATCTTCGATTTTGCGGGCGATCTTTACGGCGCAGACCTCTCGGTTTCCCTGATAGAATTTCTGCGCGACGAGGCAAAGTTTGATGGCCTGCCCGCCCTTATGGCGCAAATGGCCGATGATTGCACCCGCGCAAGGGCAATTTTGGCATGACCCTGCGCGACAAATTTTGGGAAACAGTTCCGCTTAAGAAAATGACCGCGCCCGAGTGGGAGGCGCTGTGCGATGGCTGCGGCAAATGCTGCCTGAATAAAATCGAATATGAAGACACGGGCGAGGTGGAATATACCCGCGTCGCCTGCAGCCTTTTGGACGGGGCCACCTGCCGCTGCGGCAATTATGAACAACGGTTCACATACGTGCCCGAATGCGTGCGCCTTAATCCCAAAACCCTGCCAAAGGTTGCCTATTGGCTGCCAGTCACCTGCGCCTACAAACTGCTGCATCAGGGCAATCCGCTGCCAAACTGGCATCCGCTGATTACAGGCGATCCCGAATCCGTCCACACCGCAGGCCAATCTGTGCGCGGCATAACCGTGTCCGAAGCGGCGGTGGATGAAGATGATTGGGACGATTACCTATTGGAGCAAGAGCTTTGATTTTCACATCCGACAATGCCAGCGCCGCCAGCCCCGAAGTGATGGCGGCCATTGTGAACGCTAATTCAGGATGCGCGCCAAGCTATGGCGCAGACGCTGCCATGGCGCGGGTCACGGAAATGATCCGCGATGTTTTTGCCGCCCCCGATGCCGCCGTTTATCTGGTTGCAACAGGCACCGCCGCCAACGCCCTTGCTTTGGCCGCCCATGTCCAACCCTATCACGCGATTTTCGCCCATGATGCCGCCCATATCGAAATGGACGAATGCGGCGCGCCTGAATTTTTCACCAATGGCGCGAAGATTATCCGCGTGGCGGGCGACCATGGCAAAATCGATCCCGCCGCCTTAAACGCCGCCTTAAAGGCCACGGGCACTTCCGTGCATGGCGTGCAAAAGGGGATGCTTTCGATAACCAACGTGACCGAGGCGGGAACGGTCTATTCCCCTGCCGAAACAACCGCCCTTTCCGCCATGGCCCGCGCGCACAAACTGCCTGTGCATCTGGACGGCGCGCGCTTTGTCAATGCCACCGTCGCCACAGGCGCGCACCCCGCCGATCTGACCCGCCGCGCGGGGGTCGATGTTGTATCATTCGGCGGCACGAAGAACGGCTGTTTGGGGGTAGAGGCGGTAGTGATGTTCGACCCTGCGAAAGCGTGGGAGTTTGAACTGCGCCGCAAACGCGCAGGGCATCTGTTTTCCAAACACCGCTACCTGTCCGCCCAGATGGAAGGGTATCTCGCAGGCGGCGCATGGCTGACGCGCGCGCGCCACGCCAATGACATGGCCGCCCTGCTGGCCGCTGGCCTAACCGCGCGCGGGGCCACCCTGCTGCACCCCGTTCAGGCGAATATGATCTTTGTAGAGTGGCCCGCAGGCACATCGGCCCGCCTGCGCGCCGCAGGGGCCGCGTTTTACGATATGCCTGCGGCGGAGGGGTATGAGGCGGCACGGCTGGTGGCATCGTGGTCCACGACGCGGGAGGATGTGGAGGGGTTTTTGGGGGCGTGGGGGTAAGGTGTGGCAAGCCCACTCTTTAGCGGAAGTGTTTTCAATCTCAATCTAAAATTGGTCCAATGAACAACACCGAAGAAAATCTTAAAAACTGGCAATCCTCTCTTTTGAGGAATTTGCCAGTTGGTGGACTACACTCGCGTAGCAACGTTGCATACAAATGGAAGACACCTTTTCGATGCTGGGTGTTGCGAGAGGTAACTTTCTGGCGAATTACCGATCTTTTAACCCAGTCGCATTCCCTCTTCGTAAATGGCTATCTTCTTGGTGCGCGCATCCTCTTGCGTAGCAGCATAGAAACCCTTGCGATCCTTATATATTTGAACGATCGAACCAACAGTGTCCTAAGAAATGAATTGGACTTTCACCAGTACAGTGACGAGACAACAACACTTCTTCTCGGCTCTAGGGATGGCACGACGAATTACAGTTCGAAAAATATCCTTACAGTTCTTGACAAGTGCGAAATACGATATCCAGGCCTAAGAAGAATTTACTCTATCTTATCGGAAAGTGCTCATCCAAATTACGAGGGAATGATCTGCGGTTACACAAAAATAAGTCTAGAAGATGACGAAGTGAACTTTAAGAACAATTGGAAAAACATGCACGGGCATTCCCACTTAGAATGGATGGATGCCTGTATGGAGATTTTTCACAACGAATATGACAAAGTATGGCCTGAGTTGATCGAAAAATTAGAGGCCTGGATTGCAACTAATGATTCGTATTTGGAACAAACC
>CAXNEP010000169.1:0-5649 GCA_964200865.1 Cypionkella sp.
AGGGCCAAAGGCGTTTTGGGCGGCAGCAATTTGGGCGGGGGCGACGTTATAGGCAGCCCCAATCGCCGCCAACCATTCCATTGTGCCATCATGGCCAACGGGGGCTGATCCCACAACTTTGCGGCCAGCGGCCACAAATTCGCGCACGGCGGCGGTGTAGAACGGGTGAATGGCCGCCACAACGCCGCAATCAAGCGCGCCGTACAACTCGCGCCATTCGCGGGCGGGCACCACGGGGCCAGCGGCAAGGCCCAAGGGGGCCAGCATGGCACCAATCATCATCGGGTCGGCGGGGAACATTTCGCCCAGAAGGGCCACTTGCGGGCGATCAGAGCGTCCAGCCGCAGGGGCAGGCACGGGGCCTGCCATAATCTCTTCGCGGGCATATTTCAGCATCGCGCCTGCCAGAACATCCTTCGCCTCGGCATGGGTGGGAATGCCAAAGCCGGGCACATCAATGCCGATGATACGCACGCCGTTAATCTCATTCGGCAGCAGTTTTAGCGGCACACCGCTGGCTGTAGGCACGCAAAGGTTGGTGACAACCACTGCGTCATAGCGTTCGGGATCGGCCAATTCGTGCACCGCATCGCGGATGTCTTCAAACAGTTTGCCCGTGACCAAAGTTTCCGAATTGAACGGCACATAGCCTACCGAACGGCGCGCGCCGTAGAAGTGGGACACAAACGTCAGCCCATACACGCAGCACGCGCTGCCTGACAAAACGGTCGCCACGCGGCGCATCCGAAGGCCCACGCGCAGGCTACCAAAGGCAGGGCACATGGATTGGGGTTTATCATGCGGGCCTTGCGGATAATCGGCGGCATATTGATCTAGCAATTCAGAATTGCCAGCGGCGCGGGCTGCGGCATTCATCGTGGCCGCGCCTGCGTGGCATCCCATGCCATCGACAGGCTGGGCGGCAGAAAATTCTGGCGTCATGGGCGGCAGATCGGCGCTGGCCACGGCGGTCAGCTTTGCCTCGCCTGCGCCGTCATACTGGGTTTCAGCCATGGGTCTGCCCCCAATTTTTGGCGCTAAACTGTGTCATAGACCACCTCTAGCGACACTTTGGTGCCTGCAAACTTGCCGCGCATATCGGTGTCGGTCGCGGGGGTTAGGACAAAATCCTTGCCCGTGGTTTCGGCAGAAAACAGGTTCAAGAGGCCGTCTTGCGACAGCGGCGCAGGGCGCACGGGCGGGGCAATGCCCACAGCTTCGGCCAACTGGGCAAACATCGGCCCCCATTGCGATTCCATCGAACCTACAATCTGATAATTGGCCGATTTGCGGCGCAAATCATCGTCTTGCGGAATGGCCGACAGCACGGGAATGCCAACGGCATTTGCAAAGGCCGCAGCCTCTCCCGTGCCGTCATCTTTGTTAATCACCAGCCCCGCGATGCCAACATTGCCGCCTAATTTGCGGAAATACTCCACTGCCGAGCAGACGTTATTGGCCACATATAGCGATTGCAGATCGTTCGAGGCGACAAGAATAACCTTCTGCGCCATATCGCGGGCGATGGGCAGGCCAAAGCCGCCGCAGACCACATCGCCAAGGAAATCTAGCAGTACATAGTCGAAATCCCAGTCATGAAAGCCCAGCTTTTCCAGCAGTTCAAAGCCGTGGATAATCCCGCGACCGCCGCAGCCACGGCCCACTTCGGGCCCGCCCAATTCCATCGCAAAAACGCCGCCGCGCTTAAAGCACACATCGCCGATTTGCACCTCTTCGCCCGCCAGTTTCTTACGGGTTGAGGTTTCGATGATGGTCGGGCAAGCCTTGCCGCCGAACAAAAGGCTAGTGGTGTCGGATTTGGGATCGCAGCCAATCAGCAGCACGCGCTTGCCCATTTCGGCCATCATATGCGACAGGTTTGCCAGCGTGAACGATTTGCCAATGCCGCCTTTGCCGTAAATCGCAATGATTTGGGTTTTGGATTTTGGCTCGCCCTGCGGCACCTCTAGGCTGGGTTCCTCGGCCGCTTCCGCGCGCAGGCGGGCGTCAAAATCTTTCAGATTTGGGATGTCGAGGGTCATGCGTGGCCACTCCAATTGAGGATCATTTTCAGGCAGTCCGCATCGGAAAATGCGGTTTCATAGGCGGCAGGCGCGGCACTGGCAGGGCGCTGATGCGTGATCAGCCCGTCCAGCGACAGCGCGCCCGATGCGATCAATTCGCGGGTGGCAACCAGATCATCCGCCGCCCATTCCGCGGCAATTCTGATGCGCGCTTCGCGCATAAAGGCGGGGGGGAAGGTGAATGACAAAGGCGCAGTATAGAACCCCGCCAGCACCACCTCGCCGCCCTTAGCAATGCGGCCAATCAACGTGTTCAGCAGGTCTGGCGCGCCAGAGGCGTCATAAATGGCGCGGTAATCACGGCGGGCATCGGATTCGGGATCGACCACCTCGTACCCCATCGCCCCTGTGCGGCGGGCGGGATTTACCTCCCAAACGGTGGGCGGCTTGGCCCCTGCGGCCACCGTCAGGCGCGCCAGCAGGCGGCCCAAAACGCCGTGGCCCACAATCAAATCGGGCAAATCGTTTTGAAAGCCTGCAATCGCGTGACGCGCAGTGGCGGCCAGTGCCAGCAGCGCGCCTTGCGCGCCCCAGCCTGCATCCAACCTTGCAGTGCGCGCGCCAGCGGTGACCAGATACTGCGACGCCGCGCCAAACAGCCCGCGCACCGGGCCAGAATCATCGGGCTGGTAGCAATTCGCGCCAGGTACAAAAACAGTATCGCCAACGCGCAGCCCCGAATCGGGCCCCGCCTCGACCACTTCGCCAGCGGCCTCGTATCCAGGAACCAGTGGATAGCCCATGCCCGGAAAGGGCGGCATCGTGCCAGACCAGAACAGCTTTTCCGTGCCCGTGGATATGCCAGAAAACCCAACTTTCACGACAACATCCGCCGCCTGCGGGGCGACAAGCCCCACATCGCGCAGGGCGATATCTTTGGGGCCTGACAATATGACCGCTGTGCTTTGCACGTCTTCTTCCCCCTTCGAAGCGGTAACAGATTTGTAACCGCCTCCCTTAGTGTCATTCTAGACTTACATAAGTTACTGTCAATGAATATTGACAGTGCGACAGAAAATAGCAGCGTTTGCGTTAAATTATATCCGAATTTTACAGGGGATTATCCGCGTGTCGTGGTGATGGCCGAGGCGATATATGGCCGAAAACAAGGGGTTTTATGGATATTCACAAAACCTGCGCTGCCCAGCAGTGTGGCAATTTCATCCATACTGCGGGTGCGTCCCGTTTGCATCGCCAATGTGTAAAGAGAAAAGTACACATCTGTAATCGCATCGGGGTTTGCCCCGCCCGACATCGGCTCTGCCACAATCAAACGCCCCCCTTGCGGCAGGGCGGTATGAACCGCACGCAACAGGGCAGCGACCGTTTCGTCGCTGTGATCGTACAGAACGCGGATCAGGCTGATCGTATCGGCCCCTTGCGGCAGGGGATCATCGCGAAAGCTGCCCGCGTGCAACTGCACGCGCGCCCCAAAGGGGCCAAGCCGCGCGGCAGCACCCTGCAGCACGGCGGGCAGATCAAACAGCTGCAAATCCAGCGCGGGATATTTTGCCCCCACTGCGGCCAAAAACGCGCCAGTACCGCCGCCCACATCCAGCAGGCGCTTGGACCCTGACAGCGGCACATGGGCCAACACCTCGGCTGCAACCAGCGCCTGACTGTCGGCCATCAGCGCCGAATAGCGCGCGGCACGTGCGGGGTCTTCGGCGGCTCCCGCCCCAAAAACATAGGGCCAAACCTGCGAAAGCTGGGTTTGCGCCCCGCCGCGCAGCAGCGCAACAGGATCGGCCAAATCATCATAAAAGGCGCGGTGATGGCGGATCATGCCAACCAAGCCCGGAACCGCCAGCACTGCCGCCCCGCGCATCCGCAGGGCAAAGCGGCCATCGCGCCCTTTGCGCAAAAGGCCAATGCCAGCCCCCGCTTGCAGCAAAATTGTCATGCGATTAGCCGTCATTCCAGCGCCGCCTGCCAAATCGGCAGCCAGCATTGGGCCAGATTTCAGCCGCGCCAAAATGTCCAATTCAACCAGCGCAGCCAGCACTTGGGCGCGCACAAACCCTTGAACCAAATCGAAAATCGCAGCCCCTTCGGCCCGCCCGATGCGGCGCAGCAGCGGGATACGCGCCGCCCATGCCTGAAAGCGGGGCGAGCCCGCAAGCCGCAGCATTAACGCTGACATCTACCGCGCCGCTGCGTTTAGCTGTGGCAAGGCAGGTGTCATCTTTTCGGCATAGCGGCGCACCATTTGTGCCAGCATCGCTTCGCCTTGGCAGCGCGGGATTGATGAAATCGCCCCGCCCAGAATATCTTGCAGGCGGCTGACTGCGCCCTGAACCCCCAGTTCGGCCACCGCATTGGGGCGGGCGTGAATCGCATCCTGCCCCGCAGGTTTGCCTAAGGTGTCGGCATCACACAGCGCATCGCGCAGATCATCGGCCACTTGGAACGCCTCGCCAATGCGCGCGCCCAATTCTTCCCACTGGTCAGGCTCTTGCCCTGCCGCAATCGCGCCCATTTGGGTGGCGGCGATAAACAGCGCCCCCGTTTTGGCGCGATGATAGGCGGACAGGTCAATGGACGATTCGCTTTCCCAGCCTTGGCCCGCGCAAATGCCCATAGGCATACCCGTGCGCGTGGCCAGCACGCGCACCATCGACAGCGCGCGCTGGACATCGGACTTTGTCCCATCCTGTGCAGCGGCGGCCAGAATATCAAAAGCCAGCACGATCAGGCTATCGCCCGTCAGCACCGCAAGGGGCTGCGAAAAGGCTTTGTGCACTGTGGCCTTGCCGCGCCGCGTATCGGCATCGTCAAAACAGGGAAGGTCATCATGCACCAAACTTGCGCAATGGATCAGTTCCAGCGCGACAGCGGCGGCATCAGACAGGTTCGGGCGATCATCGCCGCAGGCCGATGCGACCGAAAGCAGGATTGTCGGCCTAATCCGCGCGCCCCCTGGGGTGACTGCGTAATGCAGGGCCCGCGCCAACTGGCTTGGCCCGCCGTCCATCGCCCGCGCCAAAACGGCAGCGGTTGCAGCATCAAGTCTGGCAGTAAACGGCATGTTAGCCCCCTTTACACGGGTTTGGCGGCGGTCAATGTGACGGAGTGTCAATATTTTCTGACAGCATGTGTAAATCATACTGGACATATTGCGCGCGCAAGTCAACAATCGCCTGATGGGTCATGCAGAAAAATTGAACATGCCGCGCGATGTGGTGATTGGGGCAGGCGTGGGCGGGCTGTGTGCGGCCATTGCGCTGGCCTCGAACGGTCGCAATGTGACGGTGATCGAAGCGCAGGCGCATTTGGGCGGGAAGATTCGCAGCCTGCCGTCGGATGCGGGGCCAGTGGACACAGGCCCAACTGTGCTGACGCTGCCCGATGTCTTTGAAACCCTATTCGCGCGCGCGGGGGCGCGGCTGGCCGATTATGTCACGCTGATCCCCCAACCCATTTTGGCACGCCATTTTTGGCCAGATGGATCGCAGTTGGATCTTTTCACCGATACGGGCGCAAACGCAGATGCGATTGGCCGCTTTGCTGGGGCGGGGGCGGCGCGCGAATATCTGCGATTTGATCGGCTGACGCGCGCGATGTA
>CAXNEP010000170.1:0-5630 GCA_964200865.1 Cypionkella sp.
TGCGCGATGCGGCGTCCATTTCCATCACATCCACATGCCGCCCTTCGGCGATGGCGATGCAGGGTTCGCACACCCCGCAAGGCTGCGTCGTGGGGCCGCCTTTGCCATCGGGGCCAACGCAATTCAGCCCCTTGGCGATGATGCGCGCCGTGGTGGTTTTGCCCGTGCCGCGAATACCCGTCATCATAAAGGCATGGGCGATGCGATCCGCCGCAAAGGCGTTTTTCAACGTGCGCACCATCGCCTCTTGTCCGACCAAATCGGCAAAAGTTGCGGGGCGGTATTTGCGCGCCAGCACCTGATAACTTTTTTCGCCTGTTTCGGACATGTCAGCCTGCAAGATTCGGTTGTGCCAGACTAGGGCGGATGGGGGGCAAGCGCAACCGAAGTGGTTTTACTTGCCACTTTGTACACTCAAAGATGCTTGCCACAGCCATTACAAATGAAGGTGAGTTTCGTTTCTTTCGTTTTCGCTAAAGACGAAAATGGCCCTCGTATTTCGCTAACGTATGTTGAAGAGTCACTTTGGAAACTCCATCCATCATGTTGCCAGACGTCCGCTTGGCCATCGCTGCCGCAAGCGCTGCAATGTAAATCTGTTGTCCATCTATCCTTGGCAGTCATGACCGTTTCCCCTTCAACAAAATTCAAAGTTTAGTTTGCCGTAACGAGTCCTAGTTGAACGGCAAGTCAAGACTGACCTAGTTGGCTTCGCTAATCGCGCAGCCCGTGCTTTGCCGCCGATTTCTTGGTATGCCGCCCCGCTGCGCGGGTTTGGCTTTGGGTTAGGGCGGCGGCGTTATCTGCGCCCTCGGCCACCAGTTTGCGCCAGCGTTCAAGGCGGGCGGGGTCAACCTCGCCGCGCGCAATGGCGGCTTGCACGGCGCATTTGGGTTCGGTTTTGTGGGTGCAATCGCGGAAATGGCAGTTTTCCCCAAGTTCCAAAATATCGGCAAACAGCATGTCGATGCCTGCGTCCACATCGGCCAATTGCACCTCGCGCACGCCCGGAGTGTCGATCAGCCAGCCGCCGTTTGGCAGGGCAAACAGATGCCGCGCGGTGGTGGTGTGGCGGCCACGTTCGTCCTTTTCGCGCACGCCGCCTGTGGCAAGGGTTTCTGCACCCAGAAGGCCATTGGCGAGGGTGGATTTACCAACGCCAGACGATCCCATCAGCACTGCCGTTTTGCCCGCAGCAATATAAGGCAGTAGCGCGCTAGACCCCGTTTTGGCGTTTAGCGCCAGCACAGGCGCTCCGCCTGAGACAGCACTGGCTTGCAGGATAAAGGGTTCAGGATCAACCACATCGGCCTTGGTCAGCACAATCACGGGGGCAATACCGCTGGCATGGGCAAGCACCAAGTACCGCTCAACCCGCGCGGCGTTAAATTCCAGCCCGCAGGCAGTAACGATCAGCATGGTATCAACATTGGCGGCAATCAGTTGCAGCCCCACCCCCGTGCCCGCCGCGCGGCGTTGCAGCAGCGAATGGCGGGGGAGTGTATGGCAAATGCGCCCCGCCTCGGCCAAAACCCAATCACCCACCGCGACATCTGCCGATGTCATTTGGGGTGGAAAGATCAGCGCCGCTTGGCCATCCGCGCCCAGCACCTCGGCGCGCGATTTATGCAGCATGGCGATGCGATATGGCGCGGCATTGGGCAGGGCCGCTGCCTGCCATGCGGCCTGCAAGTCTTGGGTCCAGCCCAGATGTGAAAGTGCGGCGTTTATCATTTGCCCATCTTGCGCCCCTGCGTCAAATTGGGCAAGCCTTTGGGGCAAGATCATTTAAAGGCAGATCATGGCCCGTATCGCCGTTTTGACAGTGTCCGACCGCGCATCTAGCGGAGAATACGAAGACCGCTCTGGCCCCGCGGCCGAAGCGTGGCTGCGCAGCGTGATTACCTCGCCCATCGAAATCCTGCGCCGCATTACACCCGATGGGCGCGCCGAAGTGGGGGCGGCGCTGGTGGATTTGGCCGACAACTGGGGCGCCGATTTGGTATTGGCGACAGGCGGCACAGGCCCCGCGCCGCGCGACCAAACCCCCGAAGCGCTGGCCGATGTGGCCCCCATGCAAATGGCAGGCTTTGGCGAGGCGATGCGGCGCGCGAATTTGGCCGTTGTGCCCACTGCGATATTGTCGCGGCAAGAGGCGGCAGTGCGCGGCAAAACCCTAATCATCACCCTGCCTGGCAGCCCCAATGCCATTGCAACCAGCCTAGAGGCGATTTTTGCCGCCGTGCCCTACTGCCTTGATCTGATAGGGGCCGCACGGATTGAAACCGACCCCGCCAAGATTGCGGCCCACAGACCGAAAGGCGCATGATGAAACTGTTCGTGGGCCTTGGCAATCCGGGCGCAAAATATGCCGCCAATCGGCACAATATCGGGTTTATGGCCGTTGACCGCATTTCCGCCGATCACGGCTTCACCCTTTGGAAAAAGGCGTTTCAGGGGCTGGCCAGCGATGGGCGGCTAGCGGGCGAAAAGGTGCTGCTGTTAAAGCCTGAAACCTTTATGAACCTATCGGGCCAGTCGGTGCAGGCGGCGGCATCTTTTCACAAAATCGACGCGGCAGACATCACCGTTTTTCACGACGAATTAGATCTGCCCCCCGCCAAGATTAAGGCCAAGTTCGGCGGCGGCCACGCAGGGCATAATGGCCTGCGGTCTATCCATGCCCATATGGGCGAAGGGTATGGGCGCATCCGCCTTGGCATTGGCCACCCCGGCCACAAAGACCGCGTAGCGGACTATGTTTTGCACGATTTCGCCAAGGCCGATCAGGTTTGGCTAGATGATGTGATGGCGGGCATATCGGACGGGGCCGTGCATTTGGCAGGCGGTGACAGTGCGAAATTTCTAAACGCAGTCGCGCTGCGGATGGCCCCACCAAAAGAGAAAAAGCCAGCGCCCGTTACGCACGAAAAACCAAAGGCGACCGATGCGCCAGTGGACACAAGATCGCCCATGGAAAAGCTGCTGGATCGGTTTAGGCCCTGACTATTTCGGCGCAAACAGGCGATAGTACAGCCAATTGGGCATGAAATTGCCAATGCGGAAAAAGGCGGCAAAGGTGGCAGGAAAGCTGCGGCTGAATTTGGTGGATGTCATCAGGGTGAACATCTCGTCGGCGGCTTCCTCGGGCGTCATCAAGAATGGCATTTTGAACGTGTTCTTATCGGTCAGCCTTGTGCGGATGAAACCTGGGTTACCCAGCTGCACCTTTACCCCCGTGCCGCGCAGATCGGCATAGAGGCATTCGGCCAGCACCATTGTGCCTGCTTTGCTGGCGGCATAGCCAATCGCCCCCGGCAGCCCGCGAAAGCCTGAGAGCGATCCTGTAATCACCACATGGCCCGCATCCCGCGCCACCATGGCGGGCAGCACCGCCCCCACCACGCGGGCGCAGCCTGTAAAGTTGATATCGCACATCGCCTCTACCTCGGCGGAGTTCCAATTTTGCGCGGTTGTGGGGGTGTAGATGCCTGCCAAAAACACCATCCCATCTATCGCGCCCACTTGCGCGGCGGCGGCGGTTACGCTTTCGCTGCTGCCCACATCCATTGCCACGGCGCGGGCGCGGGGGATGCTTGCAGCGGCCTCGTCCAGCTTGGCGGCATTGCGGGCAGAAATCACCACATTCGCCCCCGCTTGGGCCATGCGCTGCGCAAGCGCCAGCCCCAGACCTTCGGATGCGCCGACCAGCCAGTAGGTTTTACCCTGAAAATCCGCGCTCATTCAGCGGCCTCAAGCAGCGTTTCGGCCTGCGCAGCGGGGCGCATCGTGGCGACCAATTCTGCCACCTTAAAGCCGAATTTGCGAAATTGGCTGCGGTTGATGATGGTGCCGTTCTGCGTCAAATACATCCAATCTTTCACGGCCAAAACATGCCCGCCCGCCGATGCAGGCAGCTTGATATTGTAATTCAAAAACACCGTGGGCCCAGCCACTTCGCCCGTACCCGCGCCCACCACATCATCTGCTTCGGCGCGCAGCTTGCCATCGGCTTTTATGGTCAGACGCCATTCGCGAGTCTGCTCGGTGCCCGAATCATAGATGAAATGTTCGCGCAGCACGCCATGATTGCCATCCCATGTGCCGTGCATTTGTGCAACGAAGCGCGATGTCACACGCCCCAATGGGCCGTAAATCACCCCTTCGCATTCGATGGGGCCAGACAGCTGCTGGCGCACATCAAAGCGGGGGCTAAGGCCCGCATAATCGGCGGGGGTTTGGGCGGAGAAACCCAGATAACGGCGCAGGGCAAGGGCGCCAGCGATGATAATTAGCAGCGTCAGCAGGGTGGAAAGGAAGGGGGTCATACAGGTGATCCTTCGGGTTTGGGTGAAAGGGACATGCGCGCCAGCATCGCCAAAGCGATCAGTTTCAGCGCGCAAGGCAGGCCCGCATAGGCCAGTGACAGCGCCCATAATGCGCCGTCCGAATTGGCGATGCTGGGCGTAAAGCCCGCCCATTGCAGGGCAGGCAGCAAGGTTGCAGCGGAAAGCGCCAGCGAGAGTTTTGAGACAAAAGACCACAGGCCAAAGCCTGCCGCCTCGGACCCAAGTGCGGCCATGCGTCGGGCGAACAAGGCTGGCAGCAATACCATATCCGCGCCCAAGGCCGCGCCCGAGGCAAGGCAGATCACAGCAAAAGCCACGCCATCGCCCGCGCCCAAGGTGATGGCCCAAAGAAAGGACACGATCGACAAAACCATCCCCGCCAGCAAGACGCGCCGTTCGCCATAACGGGCGGCAAGGCGGCTCCACAGCGGGGCGGTTAGGGCGGCGGCCAAGAAAAACGCCAGCAGATACACGCCAGCAAGGGCGGGCTGTTCCAGTCTGCTTTCGACAAAGAACAGGAAAAGGGTAGAGGTAACGGCCACAGGCGCGGCATTGACCAGTGCCAAAACTAGCAGGTTCCGCGCGATGGGGTCGCGCAGGGCGGGGCGAAACATAGCGGCAATACTGGGTTGCGCGGTGCTGGCGGCAGCGGTTGCCGCCCATTCGCCGCGCATGGCAAAGGTTGCAATCAGCGCAAGCCCCGCAAAGCCAACCGCGAATGCGGCAAAGGGTGCAACAAAACCCATGGCCAGCAGGGTGGGCGCAGTGGCCGCCAAACACACCCCAATCAACGATCCCGTCTCGCGCCAACCCGCCAGCCGCACATGGCCGCCTGCACCCATCGCTTCGGCGCGGCCAACGCCTTGGGCGTAGAACACGATTGTTAGAAAGGAATAGGCCGAAAACAGCACGGTCAGCGTGATCGCAAACCAAAGCAGCGGCGCGATAGGCGGCGCATAGGCAAATAGGCCCAGCATCGCCGCCGCCATCAGGGCCGATGCCGCCGCCACCATAACCCCGCGCTGGGCGGGATACCTTTCGGCCAGCCAACCAAGCGCGGGGTCTTGTACCACATCAATCAGCCGCAGCAGGGCCAGCACACCGCCCAGCGCCGCCAATGACACGCCATATTCATCCACAAAGAACTTGGGCGCATGGATGTAAATCGGCAGCCCCGCCGCCGCGATCATCGCCGCAAACAGCGGCCAAGGGACAAGGCTGCGCCCCGCAGTGGCAGAGGGGCTGCGCATCACTTCGACACCTCGGTTTCAGGCGCGGGGG
>CAXNEP010000171.1:0-5582 GCA_964200865.1 Cypionkella sp.
GAAATCGGCGGCGGCTTGACCGAGGCGGAACTCACCGAACTGGTCGATCTGATCCGCGCGCTGCAAGCGGGCGGCATGACGGTGGTGTGGATTGAGCATATTCTGCACGCGCTTTTGCGCGTGGTCACGCGGTTGGTCTGCATGGCGGAGGGGCGCGTTTTGGCGCAGGGCGATCCGCGCGAAGTGATGGCCCACCCCGAAGTGCAAGCCGCCTATTTGGGGAGCAGCCCAGAATGACCGCCGCGTTAGAGCTAAACCAAATCGTGGGCCGCCATGGACAGTTGCAGGCCATCAAAGGGATGACCCTGCGCATAGATAAGGGCGAGGTCGCGGCGATTATTGGCGCGAACGGGGCAGGCAAAACCACCCTGATGCGAATGATCGCGGGCCTGCATCCCTGCGCGGAAGGCAGCATTGCGCTGTTTGGCAGCGATGTCACCGCCATGCCCGCCCACGGCCGCCTGAAGGCGGGGATTGCCCTGTCGCCCGAAGGTCGCCGTCTGTTCGGTGATATGACCGTGCAAGAAAACCTGATGATTGCCGCTGAGAACGGGCGGCGCGGGGATTGGAATTTGGCATCCGTCTGCGATGCGTTTTCGCAGATAACCCCCCTGCTGGCGCGCCCTGCGGGCGGGCTTTCGGGTGGGCAGCGCCAAGCTGTCGCCATCGCGCGCGCGCTGATTGCCAACCCCGATGTGCTGCTGCTGGACGAGGTATCTTTGGGCCTATCGCCTGTAGCGGTGGACGGAGTTTACCAATCCTTAGAAACCCTGCGCGGCGCGATGACGATGATTTTGGTAGAACAAGACCTGACCCGCGCCATGAAATTTGCAGGCCGTGTCATTTGCATGGCTGAAGGCGTTCTAGAGCTGGACGGCGCACCCAAAGACCTGACGCGCGCGCAGATCACCGATGCCTATTTTGGCATTCACAAAACAGCCGACACCGCAGCTGGGGGGGCCGCACATGCTTGAGGCAATTGTTCAAGGCGTTCTGCTGGGCGGCTATTATGCCGTGCTGGCGGCGGGCCTTTCGCTGATGTTTGGCGTGGTGCGGTTTATCAACCTTGCCCACGGCGATATGGCCGTTTTGGGCGCGATGATTGCGCTGTGGTTCGTTCAGGGCGCAGGGCTGCATGTGGCCATTGCCATTGCGTTGACGCTGCCCCTGATGGGAGCCTTGGGCTGGCTGATGCAGCGCATGATCTTTGAACGCGCGCTGCAGGGCGGGTTCCTTATTCCGATTTTGACAACCATCGGTCTGGGCGCGGCCCTGCAAAACGGCATGTTTGGCCTGTTTGGGTCCGACACCAAATCTTTGGGGGCCTATATTGGCAATCTGTCTTGGGCCAGTTGGGAAATTCCGGGTGGTATCTTTATTGGCCAGTTGCCGGGCTATATGTTCCTGACGGCGATTTTGGTGCTGGGGGCGGTACATGTGCTGCTGACCCGCACCGCCTTTGGCCGCGCCGTGCGCGCCACTGCAACCGATAGCGAGGCAGCGGCCTTGTGCGGTGTTGATGCACGCCGCGTGCATCGCGGGGCGGCTGCCATTGCCGTGGCGCTGGCGGGGCTGGCGGGGATATTTCTGGCCATGCGCGCGCAGGTCACGCCATTTGCGGGGCCGATGCTGCTGATCTTTGCCTTCGAGGCAGTGGTGATTGGCGGGATAGGGTCCTTGCGCGGCACGCTGATTGGCGGCATCGCACTGGGCCTTGCGCAAAGCTTGGGCGCAATGATTTCGCCGCAGTTTTCCTTGCTGGCAGGGCACTGCGTGTTTCTGGCAGTGCTGGCCTATCGTCTGATGTCAGGCGCTGCCGCAGGGCGTGGGGGCTGGCGCGCGACCATCTCGGCCCTTTTCTTTCACAAATCAATGCTGCGGGGCAAATCATGACAAAGGCGCAAATTGTGGCCCATATCCTACCCATGCCTGCCCAAGATCGCCGCATCTTGGGTGCAGCGGTCGCCTTGCTGGCGGTGCTGGCAATCTTGCCGCTGATGGCCTCGGCACTTGTGGTCGATAAACTGACCTATCTGTTTATTCTGATTATGTTTGCCGCCATGTGGAACCTGCTGGCAGGATATGCGGGGCTGGTGTCGGTGGGGCAGCAAGCGTTCATCGGCCTTGGCGGTTATGCCATGGTGCGCATGGTTGAGGCGGGTCTTCCCCCCTTTCCCGCCATATTCTTGGGCGCTTTGGCGGCAGGTGCGGTGGCATGGGTCATGTCATGGTTTGTGCTGCGCATGAAAGCGGGCGAATTTGCCATTGCCACATGGGTGATTGCCGAAGCAATCCGTTCGATGGTGTCGTTCGATCCGCTGATCCAAGGCGAAACAGGCACATCGATTACGGCACTGAACGCCTATGCGCCCGAAATGCGTCGGCTTACGATTTATCTGTTGTCCCTTGTCACCATGACGCTGATGATTTGGGGCGCATGGGCGCTGCTGCATGGGCGCACGGGCGCGCAGGCCCAAGCGATCCGCGATGATGAAGAGGCGGCGGAATCGGTTGGCATCACCACCTTTGCGGTAAAGCAGCGGATTTATGTGCTGGCGTCTATCGGCTGCGCGGTGGCGGGCACGCTTTGGCTGGCATCGGCCATCACGTTCCAGCCGCGCACGTCTTTTGGCGTGCAATGGTCGGTGTTCATGCTGTTTATGGTGCTGGTCGGCGGGATTGGCACGTTCATCGGGCCAATTCTGGGGGCACTGTTGTTCTTTGCCTTGCAAGAAATCTTTGGCGATTTTGGCGCGTGGTATATGGCGGGGGTGGGGATTGTGGCGATTTTATTCGCCCTGTACCTGCCCAATGGCATTGTCGGCCTGTGGCTGAATAAGGGCCGCGCCGAGCCGTTATCGATGCGCAAATTGTTGTCCCAAGACAGGTAGAAAACATGCAAGATCAATTTATCACCGTAAACGGCCTGCAAATCCGCTATCGCGACACAGGCGGCGCGGGCCTTCCGATTTTGCTGACGCATGGCATCGGCGGATCGCTGGAATTGTGGCAACCGCAGCTGGACGCATTGGGCAAAACCCACCGCCTGATTGCGTGGGATGTGCCGAACCACGGCCTATCTGGCCTGACAGGCAAGGCCGAGGATTGGAACAGCTATGCTGCATGGTATCTGGCCTTTGCCGATGCTTTGGGTCTGGCGCAGTTTATCGCTGCGGGCAATTCCATGGGTGGGGCGCTGTCGTTGCGGTTAGCGGGGCTGGCCCCTGCGCGTGTGCGCGGGGTGGTTTTGGCCAATGCGGCATCGCTGGGGCGCGAGGTGTTTCCCGTGTTCCGCATTATGACCTTGCCGATTTTGGGCGAGGTGATGAATAAGCCCAGCGCAAAGGGCGTGGATATGGCCCTGTCGGCGATTGTCAAAGATAAATCCTGCGTCAGTGCCGATCTGCGCGCGGCCATGCTGCGCAATCAGTTCAAAACAGGCGGCGCTGCGGCCTTTGTCGCCACTTTGCGCGCCACGACCAACCTGTTTGGTCAGCGCGCTGATGTTTGGCAGGAAAGCCATAGCTTACTGGCTGAATTGGGCGTGCCAATGCTGGTTTTGCACGGGCGGCAAGACGCGGTTTTGCCGCTAAAGCACAGTGAGGCTGCCGCCAAACTGGCGCGCCACGCGCAGTTGGTGGTGCTGGAAAACTGCGGCCACACCCCGCAAATCGAGAAGCCTGCCGAGTTTAACGCGGCGCTGGTTGCATTTGCTGCAAAACTGGCCGCCTAGGCTGACCGCGCGTCAAATGCGGCGCGCGATGTGTCAATCTCGCTGCGGTTATCGATGACCCATTTGGCCAGATAGGCCAAATGGCCAAACAGACTTTGCCCTAAGGGCCGCAGCCGATAATCCACGCGCGGCGGGGCGCTGGGGGTAACGATACGTTCGATCAGCCCATCGCGTTCTAGTTTGCGTAATGTATGGGTTAGCATCTTTTGCGACACATCGGGGATGTCGCGGCGCAGTTCGGAAAAGCGGCGCTGCGACATTGACAGCGCCGTCATCACCAGAATCGACCATTTATCCCCCAGACCATCCATCACCTGCCGCACAGGGCAGGTCGCTGGATCAAGCGAGATAACCCGCGCCATAGCCTGCGTTTCAATATTCTGCCCGTTTTCCATGCCATTCTCTTTCTGTGCGCCGCAGTTTTCTAATGGTTACCAAAAGGTGCCTTCTTTTCATACTCATACAATCGATATAGATGTCAAGTATCGAAAATATACCAATTTATGAAAGGGTACTATTATGGAAATTATGACACGCAGAACCATCCTGAAAGCCGCCGCAGCGGGCGGCGCGGCGGGTGCATTGCTGCCAGGCATGGCCCATGCAGCCGCACAGGGTACCGAGATTTTCACTTCGGACGAAGCAGGTCTGCTGGTAGACAGCACGGTGATCTTGGGCGAAAAGTCGGCCGTTTTGATTGACGCGCAGTTCACCGCGGGCAATGCGGGGCTGTTGGCCGATATGATCGCAGCATCGGGGCGCAAGCTGGAAAGCATTCTGATTACCCACATCCACCCCGATCACATTCTGGGCCTGCCCGTGCTGCTGGATCGCTTCCCAGAGGCAAAGGCCTATGCTCAGACCGATATTCAGGGCATTTTGGCCCAAATCTTGGGCGGGATGCACGGCCAGATTGCAGGCTCGGCCCCTGCTGGCGTGTTTGCAGACCGCTTTGTGGTGCCCGAAGCGCTAAGCGCTGATCACATCATGCTGGAAGGCGAGCGGATCGAGATTCTGCCGCCAATGGCAGGCGATACCGCGCTGATCACGCCTGTGCATATCCCCAGCCTGAACACGCTGATTGCCACCGATGTCGCCTATATCGACACCCATCTGTGGATGGAAGAAGTGGTGCAAAGCAACACCATCGGCGCATGGCGTGCAAGCATCGAGCAGTTGCGCGGTATTGGCGCGGCGACGGTTATTCCAGGCCACCGCAAATCGGGCAGCGCAAATGATGCCAGCGTGTTTGATGCAACCGTAGCCTATCTTGACCACTTTGAAGCAGCGCGCGCAGCATCGGCCAATGCCGAAGAATTCCGCGCCAAACTGCTGGAAGGCCGCGAAGACTTGGGCTTTGCCTTTGCCATCGACCGCAGCGTTGCAGCGGCATTCCCTGCGTAACGCATAGTTTCACAAAACCAATGGGGGCGGCCGCATCTTGCGCGCCGCCCTTTTTCATGCGCCGCAATCGCCCCAGCACAAGACTTGCGCAGAATTGCAGAGTTGGTGCTGGCCATTCGCATGCCTATATACAACCAACGCGGGTTAAACTGCCGCGATGCACCAGATCAACATAGGAAAAGAAAGACATGCGCGAGACTGAACGCCCCCCCGCCCGCCGCCGCTTTTTGACCTTTGCCGCAGCCCTGCCTGCCAGCCTTGGCCTGTCTACCCTGCGCGCGAATGCCCAGCAGGCAATGATTCCAACTGCGCCCGATATGGAAGGGCCGTTTTACATCAGCAACATGCCCGTAACGGCCACGCTAAACCGCTGGGGCAAAACGGGCGAGGCGATGCAGATTACGGGCCAAGTGCTTAGCGCAGCGGATGGGAATGCACCAATTGC
>CAXNEP010000172.1:0-5514 GCA_964200865.1 Cypionkella sp.
GGGTCGCTGGTGATTGGTGTGCTGGAACTGTTCGCAGGCCACGGGCAAAATCGCTTTTACCGCGAATTGGAAGAATGGCTATCCACCATCACCCATGTCGGCATTGCGGGCACATCGAACGAGGGGGATGGCGACACCTCTGCCGTGGCATCCATGCTGGCGGAACTTTCCCAAACCATGACGAAACTGACCCGCGCCGTCGACAGCCTAGCCAAAACCGCAGGCAAGGCCGAGGCAGGGCTAGACAATGGCCTTGATGCCGAGGCGCGGATGCGCCTGCGATCAATCGACGTGCAGCTTTTGAAGATATTGGAAGAAATGTCGGCAGGGCGGCAGGAATCTACGGCGGCGCTGGCGGCGTCGATCACGGCTGCGCTGCGCGCGCGCGATACGGGCGGGAAGGCCTAAGTCATGGCACTGCGCCCAAAACGCGACAGCGCCATGATATGGCCCGGCTTTGTGGATGCCGTCACCGTTTTGCTGATGGTGCTGATGTTCGTGCTGACGATTTTCACCGTCATGCAATCGGTGCTGCGCGACACGATCACCACCCAAGATAATGAGCTGTCGGCGCTGACCTCGCAGGTGGCCGATTTGGCCAATGCCCTAGGGCTAGAGAAGAAACGCGCAGAAGACTTGGGCGTGCAGGTCACAGGCCTGAATGCCGATTTGGACGCAGCCCGCGCCCGCGATGCCGAGCAGTCCGAACTGATTGCCACGCTGAACACCACCTTGGGCGAACGCGAAGCGGCGCTGGCGGCGGCGCAGGGCAAGATCACCTCATTCGAGGCGCAGCTTGCATCTTTGCTGTCGCAGCGCGACACGGCGCTGGCCGAAGTAGACGCGCTGAAAGTGGAGCTTTCAGATAAAGAGGCGCTGAATTTGGCCTTGGCGCAGGCGCGCAGCGAAGTTGACGCAGCGCAGGAAGAAGCCCGCCTTGCCGCGGCGCGCCGCGAGGCGCTAGAGGCGCTGCTGAATGATCTGAAATCATCAGCGGGCGAAGTAGCTGTTGATGACAGCGAGGCGGCGCGCCTTGCCGATGCTGCCGCCCTGCAAGCCCTGCGCGATAAGCTGCAAAACGCTGATGATGAAATCACCGCAATGACGCTAACCTTGGAAGAAGAACGCAAGCGCGCCGAAGAAACGCTAACCTTGCTGGCCGCCGCCGCCGCAGATGCGGCCAAACTGCCCACCGAAGAAGAACGCCGCAAGGCCCTGCTGGCCGCTGCCGAAACCGCGCTTACCGCCGAGCAATCGCGCGCGCTTGCGGCCGAGCGTAAGCTGGCCCTTTTGAACCAGCAAATCACCGCCCTGCGCAGCCAGCTTGGCCAGTTGCAGGCGATGCTGGATATTTCGGCCGAGGCGGATGCCGACAAGAAAGTTCAGATCGAGGCATTGGGCAGCCAGCTGAACGCGGCACTCGCGCGCGTGGCTGGCGAGCAAAAGCGCCGTGCCGAGCTTGAGGAGGCAGAGCGCAAGCGCCTAGAGGCGGAAAACCAAGACCTGTCGCGGTCCCGTTCGGAATTCTTTGGCCAGTTGTCTACCTTGCTTGCGGGCCGCGAAGGCGTGCGCGTGGTGGGGGATCGGTTTGTCTTCTCATCCGAGGTGCTGTTCACCGCAGGTTCGGCTGATTTGGCCCCCGAAGGCCAAGCGCAAATTGCAGGCGTGGTGGAAATTCTGAACGAAATCTCAAACCAAATCCCGCCCAGTATTGATTGGATCATCCGCGTTGATGGCCATACCGATAACGTGCCGCTGAACAGCACAGGCCCGATCCGCGATAACTGGGAACTCAGCCAAGCGCGGGCGCTGTCGGTGGTGCGCTATATGCAAGATCAGCTTGGCTTTGACCCATCGCGCCTTGCCGCCACGGGCTTTGGCGAATATCGCCCCGTGGCCGACCAAGCCACCCCCGAAGGGCGCGCGCAAAACCGTCGGATCGAGTTGAAACTGACCGAGCGCTAAGGCGCGATGGTCAGCGTGACCGCCACCGCGCTAAGTTCTTTTGCCCCGCGCATCAACCGCGCCGTGCCACGATAAACGCCCGCAGGCCAGCCATCCCCGCGCATTTTGCGTCCAACTGCGCGGAACAGCAGCGCTTGGGTTTTCTCCAGCGCGGTGCGCTCGGTGATGATGCTGCCTTCTGGCCCCACAATTTCAAACAGCACAGCATCGCCTGCCTGCGCGCCAAACATATAGACCCACAGCACCAAGGCAGGGCTATTGGCGGGCAGAGTGATAGGGCTGCCTAACCCCGACTTTATCGCATCAAATTCAGGCACTTCGGTAGAAAACCCCGCGCCGATCACGCCGCCGGGTTGATAGGGCATATCTGGCAGCCAAAGATCATCGCGCGCTGTATCGGCACTGGCCAAATCACAGCTGTTGGTGGCGGTGGGCGCAAAGGGGTCAACCTCGACCCCGTCTTTGCGCACGGCCAAATGCATATGCGGAAATTCCGCCATGCCCGATTGCCCGATCAGGCCAAGGGGCGTGCCGGTATCTACCGCATCGCCCACGGCCACGCGCACCGACCCCATGCGCATATGGCAATACTGCGTCTGCCAACCGCCGCCATGGTCAACCACCACGCCATTGCCGCATTCTTTGCCTGCAACCTTTGGCGCAAAATCTTCCACCCCATCGCGGATTCCCGCCACAGTGCCGGGCGCTGCAGCCAGCACGGCCACGCCACTTTCCATCGCAGCGCGGGTTGGCACGGCAAAATCTGTGCCGTCATGCCCATCATAGGCCAGCGAGCCGCAGGTGAAATCACCCCAAGCCGTGCTGGGGTCATGGTCAAAATACTGCTGGATATAGCAGGTTTCACCCAAGGCGCAGTCCACTGGCAGGGCCAAGTCCAAGGCCCAGACAGGAAAGGCAAAACCCGCGCCAAATGCGGCGCGGGTTAAGGTTTTGGACAGCCGCAACAGGGTCACTCCGCCGTCAGCAAGGGCGGTTTCTGACCCGTCAGGCGCGGCTTGGCAGGTTCTTCATAGGTCAGATGCAATTCGCCATCTTTCACGCCCACATGCACCGTGCCGCCCTTGGTCAGCTTGCCAAACAGCAATTCTTCGGCCAGCGGCTTTTTGATATATTCTTGGATCACACGGCCCAGCGGACGCGCGCCCATTTTATCATCATAGCCCTTATCGCCCAGCCAATCGGCAGCCTCGGGCGTAAGATCGATATGCACATTGCGATCCAAAAGTTGGGCTTCCAGTTGCAGCACAAACTTCGTAACCACTTGATGAATAACCTCTTTGCCCAAGGGCGCAAAGGAAATCACCGCGTCCAGGCGGTTGCGGAATTCGGGCGTAAACGTGCGTTCAATCGCCGCCGTATCTTCGCCCGTGCGCCGTTCGCGGCCAAAGCCAATCGCCTCTTTCGCCTGTTCGGATGCCCCCGCGTTCGAGGTCATAATCAAGATCACATTGCGGAAATCCACCGTGCGCCCATTATGATCGGTCAGCTTGCCGTGATCCATCACTTGCAGCAAAATGTTGTAAACGTCGGGGTGCGCCTTTTCCATCTCGTCCAGCAGCAAAACGCAATGCGGGTGCTGGTCCACGCCATCCGTCAGCATCCCGCCTTGATCAAAACCAACATAGCCGGGGGGCGCACCAATCAGGCGCGAAACCGCATGTTTTTCCATGTATTCTGACATATCGAACCGCAGCAATTCGATAGACAGGCTGGAGGCGAGTTGTTTTGCCACTTCGGTCTTGCCCACGCCAGTTGGGCCCGCAAAAAGATAATTGCCAATCGGCTTTTCAGGCTCGCGCAGGCCCGCGCGCGCCAGTTTGATCGCCGCGCACAACGCTTCAACAGCTTTGTCCTGCCCAAACACCACGCGTTTAAGGGTTTTTTCCAAATCGCGCAGGGTTTCGGCATCATCTTTCGATACCGATTTGGCAGGAATGCGGGCGATTTTGGCAACAACGGCCTCAATCTCTTTGATCCCAATCGTGCGGCGGCGCTTGCTTTCGGTCAGCAGGTGCTGGGCCGCGCCCGCCTCGTCGATCACGTCAATGGCACTGTCAGGCAATTTGCGGTCATTGATATAGCGCGCGGCCAGTTCCACCGCGCCCTTAATCGCGTCATTGGTGTACTTCAGCGCGTGGTGGTCTTCGAACGCGGATTTCAGGCCCATCAGAATTTTGATGGCATCTGGCACCGAAGGCTCGTTCACGTCGATTTTTTGGAAACGGCGCGATAGGGCGCGATCTTTTTCAAAATGCTGGCGGAATTCTTTATAGGTGGTCGACCCCATGCAGCGCAGCTTGCCACCCTGTAGCGCGGGTTTCAGCAGGTTGCTTGCATCCATCGCCCCGCCCGATGTGGCCCCAGCGCCGATGACGGTGTGAATTTCGTCAATGAAAAGAATGGCATCGGGGTGATCTTCCATTTCTTTCATCACGGCTTTCAGCCGTTCTTCAAAATCGCCGCGATAGCGGGTGCCAGCCAAAAGCGCCCCCATATCCAGCGAGTAAATCGTGGCTTTGGACAGGATTTCGGGCGTTTCGCCTTGAATAATTTTGCGCGCCAAACCTTCGGCAATGGCGGTTTTGCCAACGCCCGGATCGCCCACCAGCAGGGGGTTATTCTTGCGGCGGCGGCACAGAACCTGAATGCAACGTTCCACTTCCGCCTCGCGGCCAATCAGCGGGTCAACATCGCCTTTCAGCGCCTTGACGTTCAAATCAACGCAGTATTTAGACAGCGCAGATTCCTTCGCCTCGCCCGCTTCGGCCTTTGGCGTTTCTGTTTCATCCTCGGCCCCAACAACGGGGCGCGCCTCGCCAAAAGATGGGTCTTTGGCCACGCCATGGGCGATGAAATTCACCGCATCATAGCGCGTCATATCCTGTTCTTGCAGGAAATAGGCGGCGTTACTTTCGCGTTCGGCGAAAATGGCAACCAGAACATTGGCACCCGTCACCTCTGACCTGCCCGATGATTGCACGTGGATCGCCGCGCGCTGGATCACGCGCTGGAAGGCGGCGGTTGGTACGGCCTCTGACCCCTCAACCTCGGTAATCAAGGTGGCCAGATCGTCATCAATAAACTCGACCAGCGTCTTGCGCAGCCCCGCCAAATCAACCGAGCAGGCCTGCATCACGCGGGCCGCCTCTGGCTCGTCAATCAGGGCCAGTAGCAAATGCTCTAGCGTGGCAAGTTCGTGTTTGCGCGCATTGGCCAGTGCCAAAGCCGCGTGAATAGCCTGTTCCAGCGTGGTCGAAAATGATGGCACCTTCGTGCTCCTTTGCTGCGGATCGTGCGAACGGATGGCCCGCGGTGATCCCCTATTTAGATCTTGGCCTCGTAAGGTTAAGGATCGTTTTTATTTTGCCCACTTCAAGTGCTATTTTGCGTTGCCTTGCGTTTTTTTTGTTAACATGGGGAAAAGGGGGCGGCTTAGCCCCTGAAATTGTCCTTCAGCGCGCGCAGGGCGGCAAAGGTTTGTGCATCCGTTGCCGCTGGCTGGCCGATAAAGGCCTTTAGCGCCGCATC
>CAXNEP010000173.1:0-5462 GCA_964200865.1 Cypionkella sp.
CGTGCCTGCCAACATCACTGGCCAGCTCCAGATATAGGGGTCGGCAAAGTTAATGCCCAATTCGCCCCGTTCGGTTTGGGAAAAATTCAGGCAAGCGCGGCTATCGGTCGTGCTAAAAGGCGGTTTGTTGGTGTCATTAAACCGCTCGATCAGCGTTGTGCCCAAATAGACGCTGCTGCCATAGGGAATGATGTTCACCGATACTTTGTTGCCTGTATCGGGCGCGGCAATGGTGTTCAAAAACACCTTAAGCGGATCACGCAGGGCGTTCCAAAACACCGTATGGGTGGTATCAATGGCGATGCTGATTTCCAGATTGGGCAGTTTCTGCCGCGATTGCGCGGTAAGGGCAAAGGTTTTGGTTGGCGTGTTGCCTGCGCCCGTGGCGTTGGGGAACAGCCCATTAAAGGTAAAGTTACCCGAAAGCGTGGTCGAGCGTTCGCTGTTATTTGTCGTAATGACAGGATCGTTCAGCCCGTCATCGCCCGCTTCGGATTTGTCCATGCAATCTTTGGCAACCCGCTTTGCAGTTGTGTCTGTGGTGGCCCCGCCGTCAATGCGGTTTTGCGCCAGCGATGACATCAGCGCGCAGCGATCAAGCGCGTCTTGGGTGGCGACGCGTTTGGCCTCGTAGTTCATTGTGTCCACGGCAAGCCCGCCGATGCCCACCATGCCAACCAAGGCGACAAGCGCAAAAACGGTTAGTGATCCGTCTTCATAGCCTGATGTGGCGCATGGGCCTTTGGGGCTGCGCTGGGGTTGCAATGTGTTCGATGACCTTGGCATAGCGGGCTCCTAATCTTGGGGGTGGGCGCGCGTTACGCACCTATCCACCAGCGGTTGTGGCCCAACATCATGGCAGCGATGTGTTCAACCCGCGCCGAAATTTGGGAATCTGCGCGAAATGCGGGGCAAATCGGACAGGCAGAGCCCCCCTGCGAACCGACTGTCGCGCATGGTGCATTTTTTGCCGCGAAGGCAGTTGAAACACGGGCGTAAAGCGGGTTGAATTGGCGGTAACAGACGTGCCGTGCAGGCGCGGTGGCAGTTGTGGGGCAGATATGCGCTATTCAGGGCTAAAGGTGCTGGCCGAAGGGCTGCGCGGCAACAAGGGTTGGGGCGCTGCGTGGCGCAAGCCCGACCCGAAACCAGAATATGACGTGATTATCATCGGCGGAGGTGGGCATGGGCTGTCGACGGCCTATTATCTGGCCAAGAACCACGGCATCACCAACATTGCTGTGCTGGAAAAGGGTTACATCGGCAGCGGTAACATTGGGCGCAACACCACGATTGTGCGGGCCAATTACTATATGCCAGGCAATAGCGAATTCTACAGCCATTCGTTGAAACTGTGGGAAGGGTTGGAGGCGGAACTGAACTACAACGTCATGCATTCGCAGCGCGGGCAGTTGGTGCTGTGCCATTCGGACGGGCAGCGCGACACGTTGGCGCGGCGCGGAAATGCGATGATCAACCAAGGCGATGATGCAGAGCTGTGGACGCGCGAGCAGGTGCGCGAGGAAGTGCCTTACCTTGATTTCGAGCAAACCCGCTTTCCCATTTACGGCGGGCTGATGCACTGGCGCGGCGGCACAGCGCGGCATGATGCCGTGGCATGGGGCTATGCGCGCGGGGCGGATCAGCGCGGGGTTGATCTGATCGAGAATTGCGAAGTGACCGGCATCGATATCGAAGGCGGGGTTGTGCGAGGTGTGCAAACCACGCGCGGGGAGATACGGGCGAAAAAGGTGGCGATTATTGTCGCGGGGCGGTCGTCTCAGGTGGCGGCGATGGCGGGCCTGCGCCTGCCGATTGAAAGCCACGTCTTGCAGGCCTTTGTGACCGAGGGGCTAAAGCCCGTGATCGACCATGTCATTTCGTTCGGCATGGGGCATTTTTATATCAGCCAGTCGGACAAGGGCGGTTTGGTCTTTGGCGGGGACATTGATTTTTACGCCAGTTACGCCGCGCGGGGCAATCTTCCGATGGTCGAACATGTGATGGAGGCGGGGATGACCCTGATGCCGATGATCGGCCGCGCCAAGGTGCTGCGATCATGGGGCGGGATTATGGATATGACGCCTGATGGCAGCCCGATTATTGATAAAACACCCGTTCAGGGCCTGTATATGGATGCAGGCTGGAATTATGGCGGGTTCAAAGCGGTGCCTGCATCGGGCTGGTGCATGGCGCATTTAATGGCGACAGATACGCCGCACGAGGTGGCGCGGCGGTTCCGTCTAGACCGCTTCCGCACGGGCCATACGATTGACGAAGAAGGCACCGGCAGCCAGCATAATTTGCATTAGGGGCATGGTGATGGGTGCGGCGTGGAAAGCGTTTAAGGTTTTTCTAATGGTGCTGGGCGCAATTGTTGCGGCGCTTTTTCTTTTTCTTGCTGCTTTTTCGGGCGCGTATTGGTTGTCCCAGTCTCAAAGGTTTTGTCACGAAACTATGAATTCCGAATATTGTACAGACATGATTGCCCTACAGGGTTTGATTGCGTCCGAAGAAAACTTTCGCTTTCGAAATGTCATTGATAATAGTCAAGTTGCGCAGTTGACCACCGCATATGTCGGTTCATCAGGCCAGCCCACGGTAAGATACAAATTCGTGATGAGGGCAAAACCAACTGCAAACAGCGATGCGTCTGACACAAAAAATGCGTCCAAGCTTTCTAAAGAAGAAATAGATCAGCGATTTGCAAAGGTCATGACAGGATCTGTATGTGACCCGACGACGACCTCATTATTTCGAGCCGAAGCTCCGAACATGCAGGCATTTCTGAAACTGGGAGGTGCGATTGAATTCGATCTTAAAGTTTCGGATGTGACTTTGGATAAGTTACAGGTCGCTAGTTTCGTGGCAAAGCAAATGACCAGCCTTGATAGCGAGCACGTCAAAATTGATAGCGAGGACGTCAAGAACATATACGGCGGCGTCCACTATGCCCTTGGCCCCGTCACCATCACCTCATGCGAGGATAAGCCATGAAAATTCCATGCCCCCTGTGCGGGCCGCGTGATCGGCGCGAGTTTTATTACTACGGCAGCCCCGATTATCTGACGCCCGTGGGGCAGGATGCGGATTTGGATGCTTTGGATAACCAATTGTTCCTGCGCGATAATATCGCGGGGCAGGTGCAGGATTTGTGGTATCATGAGGGCGGATGTGCGGCTTGGTTGAGGGTGACGCGCAATACCATTAGCCATGCGGTTTTGGGGGCGGAATTGGTGATGGGGGCGCTGGCAGCGCCGAAACCTTCTGCCAATGTTGCGCCAAAGCCTGCTGAGAAGCCAATTACGGCGGCGGCAAAACCGGCTGCAAAGCCCGCCGTGAAAGCTGCTGCAAAACCCGCAGCCAAACCTGCGGCCCCACCCAGAACGCCGAAAAAGGACGCCTGACATGCGCATTGACGGACGGGGCCTAATTGACCGCGCAAAGCCCATCAGCTTTACCTTCGATGGCAAGCGCTATCAGGGGTATAAGGGCGACACGCTGGCCTCGGCGTTGCTGGCAAATGGCGTGCGCGTGGTGGGGCGCAGCTTTAAATATCACCGCCCGCGCGGGGTGCTGACGGCGGGGTTTGAAGAACCAAATGCGCTTGTTGAAGTGCTAGGCACCACCAACCACACTCCCAATGTGCGCGCCACGGGGCAAGAGATTTTCGAAGGGCTCAATGCCCGCAGCCAAAACCGCTGGCCCAGCCTGCGCTTTGACATTTTGGCGATCAACGATTTGGCCACGCCGTTTCTGGGGGCGGGGTTTTACTATAAAACCTTCATGTGGCCGCGCGCCTTTTGGGAAGCGCTGTACGAGCCGATTATTCGCCGCGCGGCGGGGCTTGGCAGCCTGTCGGGTAAGCATGACGAAGGGCAGTATGAAAAATCCTATGCCTTTTGCGATGTGCTTGTCATTGGTGGCGGCCCTGCGGGGATTGCGGCCGCGCTGACGGCGGCGCGCGCGGGTGCGGATGTGATCCTAGCTGAGGAAAAGGCGCATATCGGGGGGCGCCTTTTGGGTGATATGCCGCAACTGGATGGTGCGCCTGCCGCCGATTGGCTGGCAGAGGCCGCCGCCGAAATGGCCGCCCTGCCGAACCTGCGCGTGATGGCGCGCACGGCAGTGACGGGGGCCTATGATGGCGGGGTCTATTCGGCGATGGAACGGGTGGGCCTGCACCGCGCGCCGCGCGCTGATCTGCCGCGCGAATGTTTCTGGCGCATCACGGCGGCACAGACCATTTTGGCCGCTGGCGCGCTGGAACGGCCGATTGCCTTTGAAAACAACGACCGCCCTGGCATTATGCTGGCATCCGCCGTGCAAGATTATCTGAACATCTACGGTGTGGCCGTGGGGCAAAAGGTGGTGCTGCTGGCCAATAATGATGGCGCGCGGCGCGTGGCGCGGCAGATGATACAAGCAGGGGTTAATGTTCTGGCGATATTGGACACGCGCCCCGATGCATCGGTTGTCGAAGATTGCCCCGTGCATCTGAACGCCCGCATCACCAAAACCAAGGGCCGCCACGGCCTGCGCCACATCAGCGGCACGCATTTGAACGGCGAATTTTCTTTGGACTGTGACGTGCTTGCCGTGTCTGGTGGCTGGAACCCGATGGTGCATTTGACCTGCCATATGAATGGCCGCCCAAGGTGGGAGGCCAGTTTGGCCGCCTTTGTCCCGCAGGCAAATGCCATTCCCAATATGCGCGCGGTGGGGGCCTGCAATGGCGATTTTTCCACCAAATCCGCCTTTACCCAAGGGGCAGAAGCCGCCGCCGCCGCATTGGCGGAAATGGGGCGCAAACCTGCGCCATTCGCCGTGCCTGATTGCGAAGATGCGCCCTATATCATCACGCCGCTATGGGCGATGGAGACATCGGGCGGCGTCTATGCCCGCTCTTGGCTGGATTTTGCCAATGACGTGACGGTCAAGGATGTGGCCTTATCGGCGCAAGAGGGGTTTGTATCGGTTGAGCATATGAAGCGCTACACCACCCAAGGCATGGCCCCCGATCAGGGCAAGAACAGCAATATTGGCGCGCTGGCGGTGCTGGCAGATGCCACGGGCAAGGGCATTCCCGAAGTGGGCACCACCACCTATCGCGCGCCCTATGCGCCCACGTCCATTGCGGCGATGGGGGCAGGCGGGCGCGGCATGGGCTTTGCCCCGCAGCGGTTTTTGACATCGGACAAGCTGTCGCGCGATCGCGGCGCGCCGATGATCGAGGCAGGGCTGTGGTATCGCCCCAGCTATTTCCCCAAAGCGGGGGAAGGCGATTGGCAAACATCGTGTAACCGCGAGGTGGGCTATGTGCGCAGTGCGGTGGGTGTGGCGGATGTGTCCACACTGGGGAAAATTGATATTCAAGGCAAGGATGCCGTCAAGTTTCTGGATTTGGTTTATGCGAACACCTTTAGCACGCTGCCAGTCGGGCGCGTGCGCTATGGGCTGAT
>CAXNEP010000174.1:0-5452 GCA_964200865.1 Cypionkella sp.
GCTGTAATTGGCATATCTATGCCGCGCTGGGCTGCCAGACGTGCAACCGCCTGTGCGGTGGCCGCACCCTCAACCGTGACATTCGGATCAAACCCTTGGCCCGCGCCCAAAGCCAGCCCAAAGCGGAAATTGCGCGACTGATCCGACGCGCAGGTCAGCACCAAATCGCCAAAGCCGGACAGGCCCGTCAGCGTTTCGGGATTGCCGCCCAGCGCCTGTGCCATGCGCTGCATTTCCACAAAGCCGCGCGTCATCAGCGCCGCGCGGGCCGATGCGCCAAGGCCCGCGCCCATCACAACTCCTGCCGCAATCGCGATGACATTCTTAAGCGCGCCGCCCAATTCGGCGCCCAAAATATCGGGCGATAAATACAGCCGCAGCGTGGGGGTGGACAGCAGCTCTTGCAACGCCTCTGCCTGTGGTGCGCGATAGGCAAAGGTCAGCGCCGTGGGTAATCCGCGCGCGATATCAGCGGCGAAACTGGGGCCTGTTAGCACCCCAATATCTGCCGTTGGATGGGACGCGGCAACAACGGCGCTTGGCCCTTGAAGGGAGGTTAAATCCACCCCTTTGCAGCAGACAATTAAGGGCTGGTTAGAAAAGGCTTGTGGATGATTTTGCAGAAAACTGGCCAAAGATTGCATCGGCATTGCAAGCAGCAGCGCCTGAGTTCCCGCCAATTCGGCTGCACTTGCCGTGATCCGCAAGGTTGCAGGAAAGCGGGCCCCTGCCAGATAGCGTGCATTTTCGCCAGCGGTTTGCATGGCTTCCACAAGGGCGGCGTCGCGCGCCCATAGCACCACATCCAGCCCCTTGCGTGCCAAAGCAATTGCCAGCGCCGTGCCAAATGCCCCTGCGCCTGCAACCCCAATCATGCCTTTGCCCCCTTTTTGCCAGACCCGATCATTGGCGCGGCACTGGCATCCAACGGCCAGCGCGGACGGGCGATAAGGTCTTCGGCGGGTGATCCGCCCGTGCGATGCATCTCTATTCCCGCCCAAGCGATCATGGCGGCATTATCGGTGCACAGTCGCAGGGGCGGGGCAAAAAAAGCCGTGCCCATAGTGGCGCAAACAGCTTCTAATCCGCGCCTTAGAACCTGATTTGCGGCAACACCGCCTGCCACGGCAAAGGCGGGCTGCGCAGGGTTCAGCGCAAGATAATCAGCCAAGGCGCGGCGGGTTTTTTCAGCCAGAACATCGGCCACTGCCGCCTGAAACCCTGCACATAAATCGCGGCGGTCTTGCACTGTTAGCCCCGATTTTTCGGCAATAATCGCATCACGCGTGCGCAAAACGGCGGTTTTCAGGCCTGAAAAAGACATATCGCACCCTGCCCTATCCAGCAGCGGGCGCGGAAAGGCAAAGCGGCGCGCATCGCCCAAAACCGCCTGCTGTTCGACCTGCGGGCCGCCAGGTTGTGGCAAGGCCAGCAGCTTGGCGATTTTGTCAAACGCCTCGCCCGGCGCATCATCAATCGTGCCGCCAAGGCGGGTAAATTGGCGCGCACCGTGCACAATCAGAAACTGGCAATGCCCACCCGACACCAGCAGCATCAGATAGGGAAACTCCAGCCCATCGGTCAGGCGCGGGGTAAGGGCATGGCCAGCCAAATGGTTGATCCCCATCAGGGGCAATCCGCGCGCCGCAGCCAGCCCCTTGGCCAGCATCACCCCCGACAAAACCCCGCCAATCAAACCTGGCCCCGATGTCACGGCGATACCGTCTAATTCGTCAAACCCCAGCCCCGCCTGCGCCATCGCTTCGGCCACGCAACCATCCAGCCGTTCGGCATGGGCGCGTGCGGCGATTTCTGGAACCACCCCGCCAAACGGCGCGTGAAGGCTGGCCTGCCCTTCAACCACCGAAGAAAGCACTGCGCCGCGCACGCCATCGACGCGCACCACAGCCGCTGCAGTATCATCGCAGCTGGATTCAATTCCAAGGATCGTTAGTTCTTTGGCCATCATCCCAAACCTGCGCGTTGCGCGATATGCGGCAAAGCGGTAACACTTTGGCCATGACACAGCAATCCCGGCCCAACCTGCTGCTGACACGGCCCGATGCGCAAAGCCAGCGCTTTGCGGGCGAAGTGGCGGCGCGGTTTGGCGCGATGGACGTAGTTATCTCGCCCCTGCTGGTGCCGCGATTTTTGCCCGCAACGCTGCCCAGTGGGATGGCCAGCGGGATGGATGGGTTTATCTTTACGTCTGAAACTGGGGTGGCAGCGGCATTGGCGGCTGGGGTGCGTGCGCAGGGCGAACCTGCCTATTGCGTGGGTGCGCGCACGGCTGCTGCTGCGCGGCAAGCAGGGTTTGATGCGCGCGATGCGCAGGGGGATTGGCAGGACCTTGCCGCGCTGATCGGCTGCGAGGGCGCTCCGAAATCCTTGGCATTTCTGTGCGCGCGCGAGGCGGCACACCATCTGCAAACCGTGCTGACGGTGGCAGGCCACCATATCGCGCGGATCGAAGTTTATACCCAAGAAACGCTGCCACTAAATCCACAGGCAAAGGCGCTGCTTGCGGGCGCGCGGCCCGTAATTCTGCCGCTGTTCTCGCCCCGTTCGGCGCAGGTGTTTTGCGCGCAGGCACAGCCTAGCGCGCCAATTTATCTGTTGGGCCTAAGCGCGGCTGTAACCGATGCCTTTACATTGCCCTTTGCGCGCAAAGCGGTGGCGCATCGGCCAAACTCCGCTGCTTTGCTGGATGCCCTTGCCGAAGTGATCGATTAAACGCGCGTGCCCCTCGCGCATCCTTGAAGCGCGGCGCATTCATGCTTAGGCTAAGGCAACCTTGCCAGATTGGATGTGACAATGGCCAGACGTAAGCCCACCGCCCCAGATCAAGCGATTGAAATGGATGTTGAATCTGCTGATGAAACCGCAGTGGAACAGGTCGCTATTGCCGAGCCGCAGCTTTTGGCGCAGGCGTCAGATGACCCAATCGCCGAAGCGGCACCTGTGAAGCCCAAATCAAATTCGTCTCTAACATTGGGGTTGGGGGCGGTTCTTGGGTTCGGGATGGCGGCGCTGGGCTATGGCGCAGCGTTAACCTATCCGCTGACATCTGCCGCGCCTGCCAGCGTGGATCAGGGCGCATTGGCCGACCTTACTGCCAAGCTGGGCGAGGTTGAAGCGGGCCTTCAAGCGCGAATCGCCGCACTTGAATCCGCCCCTGTGGTTGAAGCTGATACATCCGCGCTTCAGGCCCGTATCGACGCGCTAGAGGCGAAACTTGCCGCCACGCCGCCGAATAATGACCTGCGCGCGGAATTGGCCGATATTCGCACAAAATTGGCCCAATCCGACCCTGCCCCTGCGATCAAAGCCGCAATTGCCGCGCAAATGGGCGCTGTGGAAAAGACCGCGCAAGATATGGTCGCGCGTGTCAGCGCTGCGGCAAATCAAGCGGCCCGCCTTTCGGCGATGACACTGCTTCAGGCCGCGCTGGATACGGGCGCGCCCTATGCCTCTGCCGCTGCGCAAATTGCTTTGCCCGAAGTGTTGGCCGCCAACGCGGAAACCGGAATCCCTAGCCTGACCCATTTGCGCGATACCTTCCCCGATGCGGCCCGCGCAGGGCTGGATGCGGCCCTAAAATCCAATATGGGCGCAACGTGGAGCGAGCGGATTACAAACTTCCTACGCAGCCAGACAGGTGCGCGCGCGCTGACCCCGCGCGAGGGAAATGACCCTGATGCAGTTTTATCGCGCGTTGATGCTGCGCTGACAGGGGCCGATATGCAGACCGTGGTGATCGAACTTGCAGCCCTGCCCGCCGCCGCCCAAACCGCGATGCAGGCGTGGATAGATCAGGCCAAACTGCGCGCCGATGCCTTGGCCGCCTTTGCCAAGCTGACCAAAGAAGGGATGTAGCAGATGCTTTGGTCGCTGCTAAAAGTTGTGCTGTTTGTCGCATTTGTGGCCGCGCTTAGTTTTGCTGCAACGTTGCTGCAAAACACCCAAGCGGGTTTGCGCATTGCCTATGCAGGGTGGGAATTTCACCTTGGCCCGTTGCAGGCCACCATCGTGCTGCTTTTCCTTTTGGCGGCGTTGTGGCTGTTGACGCGCGCCGTTGGTCTTTTGGTGGCGACATTGCGCTTTGTCACGGGTGATGAAACCGCCCTGTCGCGCTATTTCGATCGCAACCGCGAACGCAAGGGCTATGCCGCGCTGAACGAAGGGTTAATCGCGCTGGCATCGGGCGAAGGGCGGCTTGCCTTGCTGCGCGCTCAGCGGGCCGAGAAGTATTTGGGCAAGCCCGAAATCACCGCCCTGCTGGTGGCCCAAGCGGCCGAGGTGGCGGGCGATTCGGCCCGTGCGACTGTGGCCTACAAAACCCTGCTGGCCAATGACAGCACTCGCTTTGTTGGCGTTCGCGGGCTGCTGAAACAAAAGCTGGCCGAGGGCGATCGCGAAACCGCACTAAAACTGGCGCAAAAGGCGTTTGATTTGCGCCCCAAACATGCGGAAACGCAGGATATTTTGTTGCAATTACAATCGGATAGCGCAGATTGGGCAGGCGCGCGCGCCACGTTGGGGGCCAAGGCGCGCGGTGGCAGCCTGCCCAAAGATGTCTTCCGCCGCCGCGATGCGGTGATGGCGCTGCAGCAGGCCAAAGGCATATTGGACGAAGGCGCCAGCATCGAGGCGCGCGAAGCGGCGATTGACGCGAACAAAAAATCGCCCGATCTTATCCCCGCCGCCGCCATGGCCGCCCGCGCGCTGATTGCCAAGGGCGATATCAAAACCGCCGAGCGGATTTTGAAAAAGGCCTATGCAGCCCTGCCTCACCCAGACCTTGCCGCTGCCTATGCCGAAATTGCACCAGATGAGACGCCCGCCGCGCGGGTTAAACGCATGGGCGCACTGCTCGACACTGCCCCGAACAGCGACGAATCTCGCCTTGCCCGCGCCGAATTGCTGATTGCGGCCGAAGATTTCCCTGCCGCCCGCCGCGCGCTGGGCGATTTGATAGAAACCACCCCCACCACCCGCGCGATGGTGATTATGGCGGCGATTGAACGGGGCGAAGGAAGCGATGACGCTGTCGTGCGCGGCTGGATGGCGCGCGCGCTGACCGCACCGCGCGGCCCGCAGTGGTGCTGCGATAGCTGTCAGGCCATCCATTCCGAATGGCTGCCCACCTGCACCAATTGCCACGGCTTTGACACCCTATCTTGGCGCGCGCCGAATGAAAAATCAGGCCCCAGCGCCACGGGTGCCGAACTGCTGCCGCTGATGGTGGAGAGGCCTGCTAAGGGCAAGGCAGACGCGGCTAACATGGCCGAGGATGACGTCATCGACCTAGCCAGTGTGGCAAGGTCTGCAAACTAAGGCGGGTAATGAAACCCGCCCGCATTTTCCATCTTGCCTAAGCCCCCCCGCCCCTGTATCGCAGCCGCCAGAAGGATGCCGCTGTAGCTCAGCTGGTAGAGCACGTCATTCGTAA
>CAXNEP010000175.1:0-5426 GCA_964200865.1 Cypionkella sp.
TGCCGTTTTCCTGCTCGACCCGCAGAATTTCCAGCACATGTTCCAAGGTCAGCGGTTCAAAATACAAACGATCCGAGGTGTCATAATCGGTCGACACTGTTTCTGGGTTGCAGTTGACCATGATGGTCTCATAGCCTGCATCCGTCAGGGCATAACAGGCATGGCAGCAGCAATAATCAAATTCAATCCCCTGCCCAATGCGGTTTGGCCCGCCGCCAAGGATGACAACCTTTTTGGCATTGGACGGACGGCTTTCGCATTCCACATCGCCCATCGCAGGGGCTTCATAGGTGGAATACATATACGGCGTTTGCGCCTCGAACTCGGCGGCGCAGGTGTCGATGCGCTTGAACGCGGCCACCACGCCCAGATTGCGGCGGGCGCGGCGCACTTGCCCCTCATCGCGGCCCGTCAGATGCGCAAGGCGGGCATCGGTAAAGCCCATCATTTTCAGCGCGCGCAGGCCGCTGGCGTGGGCGGGCAGGCCATTCTTGCGCACATCTGCCTCGGCATCGATAATCTCGCGAATGCGCGATAGGAACCACGGATCAAAAGATGTGATGCGGTTAATTTCGTCATCAGACAGCCCGTGGCGCATGGCTTGGGCAATCACGCGCAGACGGTCTGGGGTTTGCTTCGATAGCGCCGCCGTGATCGCGCTGCGCTCTGGCGCGCCGGGAATGGCAATTTCGTCAAAGCCAGATAGGCCCGTTTCCAGCGATGCCAGCGCCTTTTGCATCGACTCGTGGATGGTGCGGCCAATCGCCATCACCTCGCCCACCGATTTCATCGCCGTTGTCAGGTTGTTTTCAGAGCCTGGGAATTTTTCAAACGCAAAGCGCGGAATTTTCGTAACAACATAGTCGATGCTTGGCTCGAAACTGGCGGGGGTGACTTTGGTAATGTCATTGTCCAGCTCGTCCAGCGTGTAGCCCACGGCCAGTTTCGCAGCTACCTTGGCAATGGGGAAACCCGTGGCCTTGGATGCCAGCGCCGAAGAACGCGACACGCGCGGGTTCATTTCAATCACCACCATGCGGCCATCGGCAGGGTTAATCGCCCATTGCACGTTGCTGCCGCCCGTTTCCACCCCAATCTCGCGCAAAACGGCAATGCTGCCGTTGCGCATAATCTGGTATTCCTTATCGGTCAGCGTTAGGGCAGGGGCCACGGTGATGCTATCGCCCGTATGCACGCCCATCGGGTCGATGTTTTCAATCGCGCAGATGATGATCGCGTTGTCGGCGGTGTCGCGCACCACCTCCATCTCGAATTCTTTCCAGCCCAGCAGGGATTCGTCGACCAGAATTTGCGCAACGGGGCTGGCTTCAAGGCCAGAGCGGCAAATCGCCTCGTAATCATCGCGGTTATAGGCCACACCGCCGCCCGTGCCGCCAAGAGTAAAGGCAGGGCGGATAATGGCAGGCAGGCCGACATATTCGATGGCGGCCAGCGCCTCGCGCACGCCTGCAGCAATGTCATATTTGCCCGTTGGCAGTTTTGGCGCTGCGATGATGGTGGCCTTGGGGTTTTCCAGCCCGATCCTATCCATCGCCTCGCGGAACAGCTTGCGATCTTCGGCCATTTCAATGGCTTCGCGCTTGGCCCCGATCAATTCGACATTGAACTTTTCCAAAACGCCCATATCGGCCAGCGCCAGCGCGGTATTGAGGCCAGTCTGCCCGCCCATGGTGGGTAGCAGCGCATCAGGGCGTTCTTTTTCGATGATTTTGGCCACAACTTCGGGGGTAATGGGCTCGATATAGGTGGCATCCGCCAGCGCAGGGTCGGTCATAATTGTGGCTGGGTTCGAGTTGACAAGGATCACCCGATACCCTTCTTCGCGCAGCGCCTTGCAGGCCTGTGCGCCCGAATAGTCAAATTCGCAGGCTTGGCCAATGATGATAGGGCCCGCGCCGATAATCATGATAGATTTGATATCGGTTCTTTTTGGCATGGCCAGCCCCCTGATGCACAAACTTGGCGGGTTATAGCCGCGATGCGGCGGGGCGCAAGGGGGGAATCTTGCACGCGGCGGTATTGCGATGACAGGGGGAGGGTTTTGCACCCTCGCCCTCGGAGCTGCGCTCCTCACCCCCTCCTGCAGGATATTTTTAGAGCAAGGAAGCAGGCAGACTGGCGCGCTATCAAAAGGGCCGCAGGTTTCCCTGCGGCCCCGTTTTTGATTGACGCTTGGCTTACGCCTCGCCCACGGCCTTTTCGGCGGCGGCAATTGCAGCCTTGCGGGCCTTGACAGCGTCGCCAATTGGCGGGCCTTGGAAGCGGCGGTTTTCGACCGCAAACCAAACCACCAATGCCAGCACGATAAAGCCGACAACCACAGTCAACACACGCTCGTTTGGCGGTGCAACAGCGATGAACAAAATCACCGCCATGCCGACAATTGCCAGCACGGTGACCAGTTTGTAGACCCCTGCCGACATTGCCCATGGGCCAGGTGTTGGCCATTTGGCGGTGCCATAGGCGAACAGGCCCGCAACCAGCGGAACGGTGAAGGACAAGAACAGGAACACCAGTGTCGAGTTCACAACGATCACGTAGATCGAGGTGCCATCCAGCTTGATCGACAGCGCCAGCAGCACATACAGAATGCACAGCACAGCCGATGTCCAAATCGCCGCAACAGGTGTGCGGTACTTGGGCGAAACGGTAGCCAACGCTTTGGATGCGACCGGTACGCCATCATCACGCGAAAAGGCGAACAGCATACGGCTGGCCGAGGTGACAGTAGCCAAACCGCAGATCAATTGCGCAATAAAGATGCCCAAATACAGTACAGTCTTTAGGCCCGCTGGCATAATCGCGTCCATCGTTCCAAAGAACATACCCCAGCCTTGGCCAGCGGCCACGGCCAAATCAGGAATGGCCAATGTGATCGCGCAGATCATGACCCAGCCCACCAGCGACGACCAGAACACCGCCGTCACAATACCTTTGGGTACCGATGTGGCCGCGTTCTTGGTTTCTTCGGATGTATGCGCCGATGCGTCATACCCCGTAATCGTGTAAACAGGCAAAAGCAGGCACAGCAGGAACAGATAGCCCATATTGTCCGATGCTGGGAACACGCCGCCGCCTGCATCACCCGAGTAGTTGGTGAATGTCCACAGGCGCGAGATGTCAATCGCAGGGGCAAAATACAGGCAGGCCAGCACTAAAACGGCGGTGGTTGCGAAAATCAGATAGCCCGACACATCGGTTAGCATCGTGGTCACTTTGATGCCCAGATGGTTGAACAGTGCCTGAATGGCGGTGATAACTGCCACGAACACCACAACCTGCATGTCAGTGCCCGTAAAGCCAAACATGCCGCCAAAGGTGCCCGCAAAGAAATAGGCGGTGCCGATGTTAATCGCGCCCAAAACGGTGATCAGGCCCAGCAGGTTCAACCAAGCGGTCAGCCAGCCCCAGAAACGGCCACCCAAGATGGAAGCCCAGTGATAAAGCCCGCCCGCCGTGGGAAAGGCCGATGCGATTTGCGCCATAGCCAGCGCGAACATGCCCGACAAAAGGCAGCCGACAATCCAGCCAATCCCAGCGCCCGCGCCGCCCACCGAACTGATGGCCTGCGCGAAAGAGTTGATCCCACCCGACAAAATACAAATGATCGAAAACGAAATGGCAAAGTTGGAAAACTTTGACATTGAACGCGAAAGCTCTTGGGCATAGCCCATACCGTGCAGGGCTTTGATATCCTCCTGCCGGTCCTTATCTGAATAATCGTCCGCAGCCATACTCATTCCCTCCAGCCCTTTGGGCCTAAGTTTCATTTTTGATTTCGATGTCGGCTGTGGCCGAAGCCCCGCCTGACCGTAGCTAAAACTTTAAAAATGCGTCTGGCAAGCATTCTTTGGCCTTTGATTGGTATTTTCACCGATAGGTTGAGGCGCTTGTGCATGGCAAAGTCTCGTCTGGACCGCTTGCGTAAATTTTGCGCGCGTTGGCGTTGGGGCACTGGCCCTTGTGCGGGGCATGACCTAGTTTGGCGTTTATGGAGATACGCCAGTGATATTACTTGAAGATGGTCCAGCAGGCGTGCCAGCGCTGTTCGATAGCCCTTTGCGGCGCGTTCTGGCCTATGATTTGGCCGATGTGCCTGCCGCCTTGGCCCATTTAGACCGCGCTCGGGCAGATGGGGCATGGGTTGCGGGCTATCTTGCCTACGAGGCGGGCTTCGCGTTTGAGCCGCATTTGTATGATTTGGCAGGCGATTTGGGCGGGCGGCCCTTGCTGGCCTTTGGCATTTATGACGGGCCTCGTGATGCCGCTGAAGTTATAGCCCGCGCGCGCGATGCCGCAAAGGGCGTGGCTGTGACGGCCCCCGTGCCGTCAATCACCTTTGCCGACTATTCCCGCGCTTTTGATGCGGTGATGGGGTATATCGCGGCGGGGGATTGCTATCAGATCAACCTAACCTTCCCGATGACCGCGCAGCTTGGCGCAGGCACGCCGCTGGGCCTGTATGGGGCAATGGCATTGCGGCAAAAGGTCGGGCATGGTGCCTATGTTGACCTTGGGGGTGGGCCGATTTTGGCCTCGCGCAGCCCCGAATTGTTTTTGCGCACCAGTGCCGCAGGGCGGATCGAAGCGCGCCCGATGAAGGGCACCGCCCCGCGCGATAGCGATCCTGTGCTGGACGCCGAACTTGCCGAAGCCCTGCGCGCATCGGCCAAGGGGCAGGCGGAAAACCTGATGATTGTCGATTTGCTGCGCAATGACATTGCCCGCATTGCGCGCGTGGGGTCGGTAAAGGTGCCAACCCTGTTTGGCATTGAAACCTATGCGACCTTGCACCAAATGGTCAGCCGCGTGGTGGGCGATTTGCTGGCCCCGCCGTCGCTCGCCTCGGTCATGCCAGCGCTATTTCCCTGTGGGTCTATCACGGGGGCCCCAAAAATCCGCGCGATGCAGATAATTCGGCAGGTCGAAGCCGCCCCCCGCGCCGCCTATTGTGGGGCGATTGGCTGGATGGGGCCTGATGGGGCATCGTCGTTTTCGGTGGCCATCCGCACGCTGCAAATCGAAGGCCAGCAGATCACGCTGAATGTTGGCGGCGGTGTGGTGCAAGACAGCACGGCCGCAGGGGAATGGGAGGAGGCGCTGTGGAAAGCACGCTATTTCAGCACGCTGCCGCCCGCGGCATAAGGCTGATCGAAACACTGGGCTGGGATGGCGCGCAGCTTGTGCGGCTGGATGGGCATTTGGCACGGCTGGCGCAAGGTGCGGCGATGCTGGGTTATCCGTGCGATATCGCTGCCGCCCGCGCGGCGTTGACCACAGCAGGGCAAGGCGCGCCTGCCCGCCTGCGCCTGACCTGCGGCGCAGGCGGGGATATCGAGGTGACATCGGCGCCAATGCCCCCTGCCAAACCCCTATGGCGTGTGGGGCTTGCCGATGTGCGCCTT
>CAXNEP010000176.1:0-5415 GCA_964200865.1 Cypionkella sp.
GGTACAACGCGGCGCGTCTCTTCGGTTGCGGCATCAGCGGCGGCGCGCAGGAAGCCTGCCGAATGTTCAATTTCAATTGCAGCCTTTGGAAAGATTGACCCTGTTTCGCGAATGATCCAAGGGATCAACTCTTCGCGGTTCGCTTCCAAAATGTCAGCCGCATCGCGCAAAATTTTGGCACGGGCGGCAGGCGCAGTGGCCTCCCATGCAGGCTGTGCGGCGGCTGCGGCTGCGGCTGCGGCGGCCACATCGGCGGTGTTGCCATTGCCAACTTTGCCAACATGGCTGCCGTCGGCAGGTGCGGTTACGTCATAAACGCCTCCCTTTGCGCGGCCCCAACCGCTGGAAAAAATCATCCCTGACCAAGCGTCTTGTGCCAGAAAAACCGGTGCTGATCCGTCCATTCTATCCTCCCTAGATAGCGGCCATATGCGGCCCTGAATTCGTTGCTGCGCGCTGCAAATAGCAAACTGCGCCGTTCCTCCCAGAACGAGTGGGGCAAACAAAGCATGAGAAAATGATTTGGCAACAAATATTTATAAGTTACCATCTTATGTTTTTAGTACATTGTTTATAAACACTAATTTTATCAAACTTGCGCTTTACGTACTTTCATGAAATACTGAAATCTGGTTATGAATTCATGAATTGGTGAAACATGGGCGAGCGTATCACCCTATCGGAAGCATCACGTCGGGCGCCGCGAATCACTGCGCGCGGGGATAGCAAACTGCTGGACGAAGGGGCTGCGCCCACCTTGGCTGATCTGGCGGGCGCGCTGCAATTTGCGCTGGGCGATGGGCGCATTTGGCTGTCGGACCAGCGCATGGTGATGATGCAAACCGAGGTGCTCGGCAACTTGCGGCGCGATATCATCAAATCCATGGGTATAGATACAGCGCGCAAGCTGTTTTATCGCACCGGCTGGAGCCAAGGGCAGCTTTACGCTGATCTGGTGCGCAAACGCTTTCACCAAAACGATCTAACAGCAGCCCTTGCTGCTGGCCCGCGTCTGCATACGATGGAAGGCTTTGTGAAAGTCACCACCAAGCGCTTTGAATTTGATGTCAAGCGCGGCCATTATCACGGCGAATTTCATTGGCACGACAGCACCGAAGCCGTGGAACACACCAAAGCTTTTGGCGTTTCCGATTGCCCAACCTGCTGGATGCAGGTCGGCGCGCCAGCGGGGTTCACCTCGGCGCTGCTGGGCCAGCCTGTGATTTTCCGCGAAGTGGAATGCATGGGCATGGGGGCGGAACGCTGCGTTGTGATTGGCCGCAACGCCGCCGCTTGGGGCGATGATGTGCCAGAACTGCGCGATTTTTCGCCAGCCCCAGAACGCCCGCGCAGCAAACCATGGAACCCGTCCGAACCTGCCCAAACCACGATGGCGCAAGATATCCCCCACGCGATTTTGGGCAAAACCGTTGTGATCGAACGGGCCAAGCGCCTGCTGGAACGTGTGGCAGGCTATGACGAGCCCGTCATCTTTTTGGGCGAGGCTGGCACGGGCAAAGAATACTTCGCCCGCCGTCTGCACGAGATTGGCCGCACTCCGCAGGGCCCGTTTGTGACCATCAATTGCGATGCAATCGCCAGTGGCCAGTCGGACTTGGCATTGTTTGGCAGCGGCGGCGCGATAGAGCGCGCCCAAGGCGGCACCTTGTTTTTGAACGATCTGTTCTTGCTACCGCGCGCCCAGCAATCGCAACTGGCGGCCTATCTTGCGGGCGTCACAACACAGCAAAAACCATTGCGCATCATGTCTGCCACAGGTGCCGCGCCCCGTGAAGCGATCGCAAGCGGCGCATTTCGCGGCGATCTTTATTATCGGCTTTCCTTGCTGCCCATCGTTATTCCACCACTTCGCGATAGGCGCGATGATTTGTCGATGCTTGTTGATCACTTTGTGCAAACCCACAGCAGGCGGCATCGCAAACCACTGCGCCAAATCACATCCGCCGCAATGGATTTGCTGATGCGTTATGACTTTCCAGGAAATGTGCGCGAATTGTCCAATATGATCGAACGCGGGGTGATCTATGCCGAACCAGGCGGTGATCTGGAAATCTCGCATATCTTTACAGGCATGGAGCAGATGCCCGAATTTGTGGATGGGCTGCACAAATCGGGTCGCATCGTGCGCCGCAGTGTTTTGGGCGGTGGGCAAGACCCTGTGGAGGGCCGCACCTTTGACGAGTTGGAACAGGACACATACACAGCTGCGCTAAAGGCGGCCAATGGGAATGTCTCGGCCGCTGCGCGGGCGCTGGGCCTAAGCCGCGCCAAGTTTGATTATCGTCTGGCAAAATTGGGTTTGCCCAAACGCTCCTAGGTCGCTGCCATGGCGGAAAAAGCCCAGATCAGGCTTGATCGAATGCGGCGCGGTAGGCCGATGGTGCCCGCCCAGTAACCCGCCGAAACGCGCGCGAGAAATAGGATGGGTCTTCATAGCCCAGACTATAGCCGACAGATGCCACAGACGCGCGGGTGTAAACCAATAGGCGGCAGGCCTCGCGGATGGTGGCGGTTTCAATCACTTCGGCGGCGGGTTGGCCTGTGGCCGCATGGCAGATGCGCGACAAATGGCGCGGCGATATGCCCAAGGCTTTGGCATAGTCATCCAGCCGCCAAGGCGCGCGCAGATGTTGGGCCAGCAAGGCCTGAAACTGCACAAAGCGTGGGTCTGTCTGCGGCCCCTTTGCCATATCAGCGGCAGCAAACCCACGCAGCACAACGCAAGCAAGTTGCATCGCCTGCGCCCGCAGCATTAGGGTACGCAGCGGATGTATGGCAGTATGCTCTGCCGCAATATTCTGAAATATTTCAATTATTTCACCTGTCACTGGCAAAAACCCTGCCCTGCCCAAGGCGGTTTCCTGCATTTGTGCGGGGGCCAATACCTCGGGTAGGGTTTGAAGGGGCACCGTCAAAACCCAGCCTTGTGTGCCTGCGGCAAAGGTAAATCCATGCACCACGCCTTGCGGCACATTCAGCAAAAACGGCGGGCTGATTTGCGGGGTGGCTCCATCCAGCCGAACCGTGGCCGCGCCGTCTGTAATCAGGAAAAACTGGTGCAAATGTGGGTGCCTGTGCGGGGCGATATGCCAATCCAAGCCCGCAGCCCGCGAAGGAATGGTTTCAATATGCAGCACATCTGGCAAAGCCTGTTCTTCGCCATAAAGGTTCCATTTTGGAATGGCGTTGGCGGGGCTAGGGGGGCGGCGCGTTTGCGAAGGCATGTCCGAAAAGTGCCATACATTATCCCCCCCGTCCATTCCTGTTTGAAAAGCGCACCGCTAACTTGCCCCCAAGTTGCAAGAATTGAGGGCGTTTATGAAAACCGATGTGGCCATTATTGGCGGTGGTCCTGCGGGGCTGCTGTTGTCGCAATTGCTGATGAAAGCGGGTATTTCGACTGTCGTTATCGAACGGCAATCGCGCGATTATGTGCTGTCGCGCATTCGGGCGGGGGTGCTGGAATCTGGTACGGTGGAACTTTTGCGCGAAGCAGGCGTCGGCGCACGCATGGCCGCTGAAGGCATTCCGCATCACGGCTGCATTCTGACCTCTGACGACACGATGATCCGCATCGATTTTCACGAAAGCTGCGGCAAAGAGGTGATGGTTTACGGCCAAACCGAAGTGACCCGCGATTTGTATGATGCGCAAGAGGCTTTGGGCGCGCAGATTTTTCACAATGCCGCCGACGTGGCGTTGCATGATTTGCACTCCGATGCCCCCTATGTGACCTTTACCCATAACGGCGCGCCGCAGCGGGTGGATTGCCAGTATATCGCGGGCTGTGATGGATTCCATGGCATCAGCCGCCAAACCATTCCCGCCGATGTGCGGCGCGAGTTTGAAAAGGTTTATCCCTTTGGCTGGCTGGGTGTTCTATCGCGCACCCCGCCCGCGCATGAGGAATTGATCTATGCCAACCACCATCGCGGCTTTGCGCTGGCATCTATGCGCAACCCCAACCTGTCGCGTTACTATATCCAAGTGCCGCTGACCGATAAGGTCGAAGACTGGTCTGATGACGCGTTTTGGCAAGAGCTGTGTGCACGTCTTCCCGCCGAGGTGGCAGCAACCTTAGTGACTGGCCCATCTATCGAGAAAAGCATCGCCCCGTTGCGTAGTTTTGTGTGCGAGCCGATGCAGTGGGGCCGCCTGTTCCTGTGCGGCGATGCCGCCCATATCGTGCCGCCGACGGGGGCCAAGGGGCTGAATCTGGCCGCATCTGACGTGTTCTATCTGACCCGCGCACTGAAGGCGCAGGTCCTAGATGGGTCGGGCGATTTGCTGGCGCGTTATGGGGCGGATGCGCTGGCGCGGGTGTGGAAGGCGATGCGGTTTTCATGGTCGATGACCACGATGTTGCATCAGTTTCCCGACCAAAGCGAATTTGATCTGCGGATGCAGCGGGTCGAACTTGCCACGCTCAACAGCTCTGGCGATGCACGCAAGATTCTGGCCGAAAACTATTGCGGATTGCCATATTAGGGGGCTGATATAGCGGAAAATGCCATAGTCCATAACCGCAGAGTTATGAATCGATGCGCCTTTTGCATTATCGCCCTGCATAAGTTTTGGCTAATGTTAGGGATAAGAATTGCTCTTTCGGCCAGTGGGAATGGCGGCTGAAAAGAAGTGATGGTGTAAATGTAAAGCCACAAGGGAGGACGTAATGACGACACTAACCACAAAATTCACGCGGCTGATGGGGGCATCTTTGCTGGCCAGCGGCCTTGGCTTTGGCGCTGCCTTGGCGCAAGAAGTGGTGCTGAAACTGCACCAGATGCTGCCCGCACAGGCCCCTGTGCCGTCCTTGGTGTTGCAGCCTTGGATGGACAAAATCACCGCAGAATCGGGCGGGCGCATCGTGTTTGAACATTTCCCCGCCATGCAATTGGGCGGCAAGCCGCCAGAACTGGTCGATCAGGTCAAGGACGGCGTGGCCGATATTATCTGGACGCTGCCCGGCTATACCCCAGGACGTTTTCCGCGCACCGAAGCGATCGAACTGCCATTTCTTGTGAATGATGCCGAATCCGCCTCGCGCGCGCTGTATCAGTTGGGCGAGAAGTATATGTTCGACACCGAATATGCCGATTACAAAATGCTTGCGATGTTCACCCATGGGCCGGGGCTGTTCCACGCATCCAAGCCCATCCTTGCGCCGGCCGATTTGGCTGGCGTAAAGCTGCGCGCGCCCACCCGCGTGACCAATATGATGGTCACCGCGCTGGGCGCAACAGCTGTGGGTATGCCCGTGCCTGCCGTGCCTGAATCGCTGTCCAAAGGCGTGATTGACGCCACGATGCTGCCTTGGGAAGTGACGGGCGGCTTGAAAGTGGCCGAATTGGTCAAGAACCACACCGAATTTACGGGCAAAGCCCTGTATGTAGG
>CAXNEP010000177.1:0-5381 GCA_964200865.1 Cypionkella sp.
CTGGTGGATTATGGCTATGCCCAAGCGGCCAATGCTGTGGTGCTGATTATTGCCATGATCGCCCTTATCGGCAGCCTTGTGCTGCGCCGTGCGGCAGGGGCTGGGGTTGGCCAAGGGATGATGTCTTAAATGTCAGATATAGACCTGAAAAATTTGACAAAAAGCTTTGGGCGGGGAAATGCGGTTTCCAATGTCTCGATTAAGATTTCTGCCGGGTCGTTCACTTGTATTCTTGGGCCTTCGGGGTGCGGGAAGACAACGCTTTTGCGTATGATTGCGGGGCTAGAGCAGGCAAGCGCGGGCCAGATATCCATCGGCGGGCGCATCGTGGACGATCCTGCGCAAAATCAATTTGTGCCGCCAGATCAACGCGGCATCGGATTGGTGTTTCAGTCCTATGCGCTGTGGCCCCATATGACGGTCGCGCAGAACGTTGCCTTTGGCTTAAGCTTGCAGCGACAGAACGCCCGGCAGCGCGCCGAGCGCACCGATGAAATGATGGCGACCCTGCGTATCACTGATCTGGCAGATCGTTATCCCGCGCAGTTGTCGGGCGGGCAACAGCAGCGTGTGGCCCTTGCCCGGACATTGGCACTGGCACCTAAAGTCTTGTTATTGGACGAGCCGCTGTCAAATCTAGACGCATCGCTGCGTTTGGCCATGCGCGCCGAACTGGCCCATTTGCACCGCAGCTTTGGCACCACGATTGTTTTCGTGACCCATGACCAGTGGGAGGCGATGACGCTAGCCACAGATATCATTGTGCTTGCAGATGGCACTGTGCAGCAAATGGGCCGCGCGGTTGAAATTTATGATAAGCCCGCGAGCCGCTTTGTGGCCGAGTTTGTCGGCAACCCGCCGATCAATATTTTTCCAGCCGGCAGCCCCGCCGCAATTGCCCTAATCCCGCCGAAAATCTCTGAGCCCAACTCAATTACAGCCAGTTTGCGGCCCGAGGCGATGGATCTCATCGGGCAGGATGTTGACCCGGCGCAAATTGCAGGGGCGCTTGACGCTCGTGTCACGGCCTTGATCCCAACGGGTGGGTCTTGGATCGTTGAAATGGCGCTAAACTTGGGTGGTGCGCCAGTGCTCTATGCCACCTCTGCACGCCCAAGCCTCCAGGTGGGCCAGCCTGTTGCCATCATTCCGCAGGCCTCTGGGATACATCTGTTTGCACCAAACGGCCAAAGATTGCCCATTCTTTCCCCAGCCCAAAAGGAGAAAACATGAAACGCCTATCTTTTTTGCTCTGCACCGCAGTTGCATTTCCAGTAGCGGCAGAAACCTTTGACGAGGCGGCACTTCTTGCCGCGGCGCAAAACGAGCCGCCGCTGATGGTGATCGATTCAACTGGTAAAGTCCGCGAACAGACGGCGGGATTTTCTGCCAAGTATGGCCTTGTTGCAAACGGCACCAAATCCGAAGCCCCTGGCACAATTCGCCTTGTGATGGGCGAAGCGAAGGCAGGCAATGTACAGGCTGATGTTTTGGTCATTTCGGACACACCTGCGGCAGTTGCCCAGCTGATCGAGCCGGGACTTGCCGTCAGCTATTTGCCCTCTGACATGACCGACGCCATTCCCGCAGAGCTGCGCAGCCCATTGGTCATTTCAAACTCGCCCGTGGTCTGGACTTATAACACCGCCCTTCATGATACCTGCCCCGTCACCAATATCTGGGCGCTGACAGATACCGAATGGGCGGGACGCGTGGCGATGCCAGATCCCTTGGGTAAGCCTGCCTATACCGATTGGTTTAGTCAGTTTGCTACGCATCACGATGCCGATTTTGCACAAGCCTACAGCGACCATTACGGCAAGCCACTGGAAACCGATCGCGCTAGTGCTGCCGAAGCTTGGGTTGCAGCGCTTGCGGCAAACCAGCCGCTTTTGGTAGAGTCTGATAGTGATTCCGCCGAAGCTGTGGGCGCGCCAGATGCCACCGAAACATTCGTCGGTATCATGTCAACCGCCAAGTACCGCGATAATGATGATGGTATGAAACTGGGCATCTGCGCGCAAATGCAGCCATTCGTGGGCATGATGACCCCTAAATTTGCCCTGATCACAGCAGGGTCTGATAGCCCCAATGCCGCGCGGCTTTTTGTGCATTATCTGCTAACCGAAGAGGGTTGGGCCCCCCAAGCCATTGATGGGAAAATGCCCAGCAACACCACCCACGCCCCAGTTGCAGACGAACCATCAGGCGTGGCGGGTGTGATGGATAAAATGCTGCATTACAACATCGCGACATCGACCGAAGATTGGAACAGCCGCCAAGATTGGCAAGACATCTGGTCGCTTGCGCGCGCTGGCGAATGAATTAACCTTAGCGCAGCCGCCATTCTTTGGGGGCAGCGCAGACTTAGGATACCAAACGATATGTCTATTGACCTGCCCGCGCGTGCGACCTTCTTACGCGCCCTTGCGCCCAAAGCGGGCGATCTTGCCCGCGCGGGATTTGAATCGCGCGAAAAAGGCACATTCACCCTAAAGGGGCCACAAGATTTCTTGACCGAAACCGATGGGGCGGTCGAAAATTTCATCCGCACTGAAATTGCCGCAGCCTTTCCCAATGACGCCATTTTGGGCGAAGAGGGCGGCGGTGATCTATCTGCGCAAATGTGGATCATTGATCCCGTTGATGGCACTGCAAATTTCGCGCGCGGCGTGCCACATTTTTGTGTTTGCATCAGTTTTTGCGAAAACGGTTCACCCGTATTAGGTGCCATTTTTCAGCCCATGACGGGCGAGTTTTGGTTTGCGCAAAGCGGGCACGGCGCAGATAAGAATGGCGCGCCTATTCACGTAACGCGCACCGCCAGCCCGCAAACCGCCTGCGTTGAAATGGGCTGGTCGCGGCGACATTCGATTGCGGGCTATTTGGCTGCACAGGGCCATATTCTAACAGGCGGGGCTAACATTCGCCGTGCAGGATCGGGCGCTTTGGGGCTGGCTTGGGTGGCTGAGGGGCGGTCTGATGGGTATACTGAGGCCGCGATGCACAGCTGGGATTGTCTGGCGGGAATACTGATCGTGCGCGAGGCGGGCGGCGCAGTGCTGCCCTTTGGCCCGAACGCAGTAGATCTTGGATCGATTGCAGCTTTGGCAAGCCCGCAGCCAGTGCGCGCCTGCACCCCTGCGCTGGCGGTGCTGCTAGATGGTGCGCTGGCCCTAGCAACCCAAACGGATGCTCAGGAATGAACCAACCCGCAGCAAATTCTCTTCGGGCCCAATTCGACGCAGCAGATGCAAAGCGCGCCTCTATGCATGTGATCGCGCGCGATTTTTCAGGCGTGGATTTGTATGTTGGCAATCGCCAAGCGGCATCTGATCCAGCGCTTCTGGCAAAGCATGGGGTCAATGCGGTGCTGAACTGCGCGTTGAATCTGGATATTAACTTGGTGCAAAATCCCGCGATAGATAGCCGAAACCAAGAATTTGGCCGCGCCGATCTGCGCTATTACAAATTGGGGCTGATCGATGGTGCTGGAAACCCTGCCGAAATGTTGCTTGCAGGATATTTGCAACTGTGCGGATTGATGCGCCAACAAATGCCAAACAAGGCCACCTACCCCTGGCCCAGTGGCGGACATGTTCTGGTGAACTGCCGTGGGGGGCGAAGTAGGTCTGTCGTGTTGGTGAGCCTATTTTTGCATGTGCAGCGCCCTGCCAGCTTTCCCACGCTCGACGCGGCTATTGCCTATGTCCGCAATATGCGCCACCTTGACCCCGTGGAATGGCCTAGTGCGCCCAAACCGGTTCTGATCGAAGCGGCACAATGGGCGGCCTCCGCCGCCAAACTTTTGCAAGGCCATGCCTTTTTACAAGGTGCAGCCGCACAATGAAAACAAAACCGTCGGTCCCAAATGGCTTGCCCGCTTCGGCATCGGATGTAGCGCGCTTGGCTGGGGTGTCGCGATCGGCTGTGTCACGCACCTTTACAGATGGGGCATCGGTGTCGGCCGACACCCGCGCCAAAGTGCTGCGCGCCGCTGAAGAACTGCACTATCACGTTAATTTTCTTGCGCGCGGATTGTCCAAACAAGAAAGCCGTCCCGTGTGCATTTTGGTTTCAAACCTGCACAAACCTTATCATGCGCAACTGTTAGATCATATCACCACGGCTTTGCAAAAGGCGCAGCGGATTAGCATCATTATCAACGTGGGCGATGATCCTGCCTCAGCCTCGGGCGCGCTAGAGCAAACGCTAAACTACCGCGCCTCGGCTACTGTGGTGCTGTCAGGCGCGCCGCCCGCACATATGGTGCGCCGCTGCGTCGAGGTGGGACAAAGCGTGATCTTGGTGAACCGAGCCGATGATCTGCCCGATGTGCGCCACATCTCGATTGATTATGAAACAGCCATGCGCAACGCCGTTCAGATGTTCCTGCGCGCAGGGTGTCAAAAAATCGCGCTTGTCTCGCGCGCGGTGCGCACGCCAAGCCTTTTGGCGCGCGAAGAATTCTTTATAGCATTTTTGCGCGCGCAAAACATCACGCCGCAACTGTGGCGGGGCGCTTCGACCAGCTACGAGGCGGGCCAGCAAGCCATGCGCGAATTGCTGGTAGGCCTTGATCCGCCAGACGGGGTGTTTTGCATCAACGATTTAATGGCCTGCGGCTGTATCGATACCGCGCGCCACGAATTCAAACGCCACCTACCCGAAGACCTTTGTGTTCTTGGGTTTGACGACATCGCGCAGGCTGGATGGGCGGGGTATAATCTGACCACGTTTGCCCAACCCTATGCCGAAATTGCGCAGGCCGTCGTGCAAAGCCTTGCTGTTCAACCCAGTGTGCAAAATTCAAAAATCATGCTGTACGCGCGCCCTGTTTGGCGCAGCACCATGCGCAGTTAACGCTCTTGCCAGTCGCTGCTGCATTATTTTGAAATTGTTCGCCAACATCTGAGTTGCCCGCTGCCAATGATTTGGGATTGTTCGTTTGACGCGCTTGAGGCTCGCCAATACCGCCAAATAGCGATGCGACCTATTGTTGGGCTTAAATCCAATTGCAGTGTACATTTTTGTGCCCAAGCACTAAAGACCGTGGATCTTTTTGCTGCACCAGAAGATAAGGGCAACCCGATGGCTGTAATCGCGGCTTGCAACGTCACCAAAGCTGCTGGCATGACGACGATCATTCATTGCCGGCCACACTTTAGTGCCAACACGGTGCCTAGATTCAGTTACCCATTACAAAAATATTGGAATCTGTTCAAAATCTGTATCGGTAGTCCCCCCATTTTTAACGGGGTGCACTTGTAGAACTTACGCGGTCATTTTCAGTTTCTGTGCGGGTGTTATGCCACCGATGCCCATGTTGGGTCGGTCGTTGTTGTAAGTCCATAGCCATTGCGTGGCGTGATGTTGGGCCT
>CAXNEP010000178.1:0-5378 GCA_964200865.1 Cypionkella sp.
TCGTGCAGCCTTTGAAGTTAAGATTTGGGGTATGTTATGTCAGAAACACTCACCATCAGCCAAATGTGCGAACAATTCAGCGTAACCCCCCGCGCCCTGCGGTTTTACGAGGATAAAGAACTGCTTGCGCCCGCGCGCAAGGGTATGCAGCGGCTGTATTCGGCCCGCGACCGCGCCCGTCTGACGCTGATTTTGCGCGGCAAGCGATTCGGATTTTCGCTGGAAGATATTCGCCAGTTGCTGGCGATGTATGACCATTCGGGCAGCAACGAAGCGCAGCTTGCCCGCACGTTAGAGGTGGCACGCGACAGGCTGGCGCAAATGACGGCGCAGCGCGACGAGCTAAGCCTTGCCATTGCCGATTTGCAAATTGAAATCACGCAAGGGGCCGAAAAGCTGGCCCAATTGCGCGCAACAAAGGTGTAACATGCCCCCCTATAGCGCCCCCGTTCAGGATATGCAGTTTGTGCTGCACGATGTTTTGGGCGTGCCAAGCCAAGACATCGTAGGGTACAGCGATCTAGAGCCCAGCTTTACCGCCGCCGTGCTGGAAGAGGCGGGCAAAGTGGCGCGCGATATTCTGGCCCCGCTGAACGCCAGCGGCGACCGTGAAGGCTGCACACTTGAAAACGGCGTTGTTCGCACGCCTGCGGGGTTTAAGGCGGCTTTTGATGCGGTGAAACAGGGCGGCTGGACAGCGCTGGATTGCGACCCAGGTTACGGCGGCCAAGGCCTGCCCTATATCATGGGCACCGCCGTGGGCGAGATGTTTGTATCGGCCAATATGGCGTTCAACATGTATCAGGGCCTGACGCATGGGGCCTATTCTGCGATCCACGCCCACGGCACCGATGCGCAAAAGGCGCGCTATCTGCCAAAGATGGTGTCGTGCGATTGGACAGGCACGATGAACCTGACCGAACCGCACTGCGGCACCGATTTGGGGCTGATGCGCACCCGCGCCGAGCCGCAGGCGGATGGCAGCTATAAGATCACGGGCACCAAGATTTTCATTTCGGCGGGCGAGCATGATTTGGCCGAAAACATCATCCATCTGGTGTTGGCCAAAGCCCCTGGCGGGGGCGAAGGGACAAAGGGCATTTCGCTGTTCATCGTGCCGAAATTTTTGGTGAGTGATGATGGCAGCCTTGGCGCGCGCAATGGCGTGGCAGTGGGCAGTATTGAAAACAAGATGGGCATTCACGCAAATGCCACTTGCGTGATGAATTACGATGGGGCCACGGGCTATCTTTTGGGCGAGTTGCACAAAGGGATGCGCGCGATGTTCACCATGATGAACGAAGCGCGCATTGGCGTGGGCCTGCAAGGGTATGCCGTGGCGGAAGCGGCCTATCAGGCGTCACGCGCCTATGCCAAAGACCGCCTTCAGGGCCGCGATGTGACGGGTGCGAAAAACCCAAGCGGCCCCGCCGACCCGCTGATCGTGCATCCCGATATTCGCCGCAACCTGATGGAGCAGAAAGCCTTTGTCGAAGGCGCGCGCGCGTTGACCTTTTGGGGGGCCACGCTGATCGACCGCGCTGCGCGGTCTGAGGATGCGCAGGCCGAAGGGCTGATTTCCCTGCTGACCCCTGTGATTAAGGGCTTTCTCACCGACAAAGGGTTTGAAATGGCCGTGCAGGCCCAACAAATCTGGGGCGGGCATGGCTATATCGAAGATAACGGCGCAGCCCAGTTTGTGCGCGATGCGCGTATCGCCCAGATATACGAGGGCGCGAATGGCATTCAGGCGCTGGATTTGGTGGGCCGCAAGCTGGCCGCTGATGGGGGCAAGCCGATTATGGCCCTGTTCGACATGGTCAAAGCGTTCATCAAGGAAAACGAAGGCGATGCCCGTATGTCCCCCTTTCTTGGCCCACTGAAGGCCGCGTCCAAAGATGTGCAGGCGGGGGCGATGTATTTCATGGAACACGGGCTGAAAAACCCCAACAATGCGCTGGCGGGGGCCTATGATTTTATGCACATGATGGGCCATACCGTGCTGGGCCTGATGTGGGCGCGCATGGCAAAGGCGGCCTATGCGGGGCTGGATGCTGGCACGGGGGACGGGGCGTTTTTGAATGGCAAAATCACCACGGGGCAGTACTATATGGCCCGCTGCTTGCCCGCGACCGCGCTGCATTTGGCGCGCATTCAAACGGGTGGCGATGTGGTGATGTCTTTGCCCGAAGCGGCGTTTTAGGGGGGCGTTCTAACATGCCAAAACGCTTTCGCATGACGCGGCATTTTCCTGTGGCGATGACCGAAGACGGCTATCGCGCGCTGAAAAGATTCTCCGCCGAGGCGGGTTTGAACGAAGGCGAAGCGCTGTCGTTTCTGTTCGAAAATTTCTCCTCGGTTATCGATAAAGACAACCTTACCCAGCGCCTGCGCCTGTTCAATTCTGAATTGGCAGATCGGCAGAAATAGTCCAGAAAGGGCTGAATATGACGATGAAACTGTATTGTTTTGGCGAAAGCGGCAATTCCTATAAGGTGGCGCTGGCGCTGACCTTTCTGGGGCTGGAATGGGAGCCGATTTTTGTTGATTTCTTCAAGGGCGAGGCGCGCAGCCCTGAATTCAAGGCCATCAATGAAATGGGCGAAGTGCCCGTGTTGGTGGACGGTGATACAACGCTAACGCAATCGGGCGTGATATTGGATTACCTGTCCAGCAAAACGGGCAAACTGGGCGGTAAATCGGCGGCAGAGCGGCGCGAAGTGCTGCGCTGGCTGTTTTGGGACAATCACAAATTTTCAACGCTGATTGGCAACACCCGCTTTCTGGCCAATTTCCTGCCCGAGGATAAACGCCCCGCAGGCGTTATTCCGTTTCAGATGGGGCGTTTGCAGGCATCATATACTGTGCTGAACGATCACTTATCTGCGCGCAATTGGGTTGCGGGCGCAGAGATGACCATCGCCGATCTGTCGCTGTGCGGCTATCTTTACTACCCCGAACCTTACGGGTTTGATCGCGCCGAATGGCCCCATATCGACGCTTGGCTGACCCGCATTTCTGGCACGAAGGGCTGGAAGCACCCCTATGATCTGATGCAGCGCGCCTTTGTGGCGGCATAGGAGACTGTCATGACCGATGCCTTCATCTATGACGCGATCCGCAGCCCGCGCGGGCGTGGCCGCCCTGACGGCGCGCTGCACGAGGTGACTGCCGTTGCCCTTTCCGCGCGGATGCTGGACGCGCTGGCCGCGCGCAACGGGCTGGAGGGCCATGCGGTTGAGGATGTGATTTGGGGCAATGTCACCCAAGTGGGCGAGCAGGGCGGGTGCCTTGCACGCAGCGCCGTGCTGGCATCGAAACTGGATCAATCCATCCCCGGCCTTGCGATCAACCGCTTTTGCGCCAGCGGGATCGAGGCGGTGAATTTAGCCGCCAATCAGATCAAGGGCGGTGCGGGGGCCGCCTATATCGCGGGCGGGGTCGAGATGATGGGCCGCGTGGCGATGGGCAGCGACGGCGCGGCAATTGCGGTTGACCCGCAACTTGCCATGGGCACGTACTTTGTGCCGCAAGGCATTTCGGCAGACATCATTGCCACCGAATACGGCTTTACCCGCCAAATGGTGGACGCGCTGGCGGTAGAAAGCCAGCGGCGCGCGGGGCAGGCATGGGCGGAAGGGCGGTTTGCCAAATCGGTTGTGCCCGTGCTGGACCAAAACGGGCTGACCATTTTAGACCGCGACGAATATATGCGCCCGCAAACCGATATAGCGGCGCTAGCCGCACTAAAACCCGCTTTTGCCGAAATGGGCGAGGTGATGCCTGGCTTTGATAAGGTCGCGCTGATGAAATACCCGCATTTGGAACGGATTACCCATGTGCATCACGCGGGCAATTCATCAGGTATTGTCGACGGGGCTGCGGCGATGCTGATTGGCAATGCCGAATTTGGCCGTGCGCATGGGTTAAAGCCCCGCGCCCGCATCAAGGCCACGGCGAAAATCGGCACTGATCCGACGATCATGCTAACAGGCCCTGTGCCCGCCACGCAGAAAATCTTGGCCGATTCTGGCATGAATATTTCCGATATAGATCTGTTTGAAGTGAACGAGGCTTTCGCCTCGGTCGTCCTTCGCTTTCAGCAGGCGTTTGATGTTGACCCCGCGCTGGTGAACGCCTGCGGCGGCGCGATTGCCATGGGTCACCCATTAGGGGCCACGGGCTGCATCATCATCGGCACTTTGCTGGACGAACTGGAGCGTACGGGCAAAGGCACGGGTCTTGCCACGCTGTGCATCGCATCGGGCATGGGCGTGGCGACAATTATCGAGAGGGTGTGATGAAAATCGACCTTGCCAAGGCGCCCGTCAAAACAGGTTCCATCTATCCGCCGCCCTATGCCGAAATGATGGCGGGGCGATCCAGCCAGCGGCTGGGCGATGCGGGGGGGCTGACGCAGTTTGGTGTGAACTTGGTTACGCTTCAGGCGGGGGCGATATCGTCCCTTCGCCACTGGCATTTGGCGGAAGATGAATTTGTGATGGTCACCCAAGGCGAGGTGACGATGGTCACCGATACTGGCCCCGAAACAATGCGCGTGGGCGATTGCGCGGCCTTTCCTGCCGGCAGCCCAAACGGGCATCACTTTATCAACCACGCAAACGCACCTGCCCAGTTTTTGGTGGTGGGCAGCAAGGCCGCGCGCGAAGTGGCGACATATTCTGATGTTGATCTGATGGTCAACATGGAAGGCGGGCGCGCGACATTTACCCGCAAAGACGGCACCCCATATGGAGAGACGCCATGACCAGCGCGAGCCAAGATTTTACCTATTCCGTCGATGCCGACGGCGTGGCCACGATTGTTTGGGACACTATCGGGCGGTCGATGAACGTGATGTCATCGGACGGGTTTTTGGCGCTGGATGGGATGGTTGATGCCGCACTCGCAGACCCCGCTGTAAAGGGCCTCATCATCACATCGGGCAAAAAGGATTTTGCGGGTGGCATGGACTTGAACGTGCTGGCCGATATGCGCAAGGGCGGCGCGCAGACGATTTTTGATATGATCATGGGCACGCACGCCATTTTGCGCAAAATTGAACGGGCGGGGATGGATGCCAAAACGCTAAAGGGTGGCAAGCCGATTGTCGCCGCGCTGACGGGCACCGCGCTGGGGATTGGGTTTGAAATTCCGCTGGCCTGCCACCGCATTATTGCCGCCGATAACCCGCGCGCCAAAATTGGCCTGCCTGAAATTATGGTTGGCATTTTTCCAGGCGCGGGGGGCACCACGCGGCTGGTGCGCAAAATGGGCGCAATGATGGCCGCGCCGTTTTTGCTGGAAGGGAAACTTTCTGATCCAAAGGCGGCCAAAGCTGCTGGGTTGATTGACGAGGTAGTCGCCCCCGAAGATTT
>CAXNEP010000179.1:0-5375 GCA_964200865.1 Cypionkella sp.
GCCGCTTGGGCATAGCCATAATCCACCAGCCGCAGCGAAAAGGTGGTCAAAACATCCGTCGATGGCACGGCCAGCAGGATGAACAGGCTGACGCCTTTGATCCCAGAAACAAACGAAAGCAAAATCGCTGTAGCCAATGCGCCGTTCAAAATGGGCAGCACAATACTGCGCAAACGGCGCAGCAGCCCTGCGCCCATCATGCGGGCGGCATCCTCGATATCGGGACCAAGCTGGGCCATGGCAGAAATGCCAACGCGGCTTGCAAAGGGCATCTGATCAGCAATCAGCGCCAGCAGCAAAATCCACGGCGTGCCATACAGGGCGGGGATTGGCCCGCGCGGGGCGGCAAACAGCACCAAAATCGCCGCAGCAAAGGCAATGCCGGGCACCAGATAGGGGAAAAACGTGATCCCGCGCAAGGTGCCCGCCAGCCACCGCCACGGGCTGCGCGCCACAACATAGCCCACCAGCAGCCCCAAAACCCCCGCCGCCAGCGCAGCCATGCCTGCAATGCGCAGCGAATTCCACGCCGCATTCCAGAATTCAGGCGTCAAAAGAATACCGTTTTGAAACGCCACAGTGGGCAAGTTGGTGCCAATCCAATAATCCAGCGTGAAATTGGCCAAGGTAAACCGCCCTGGAATATGCATAAGCGTCGATAAAAACAGCACTCCCAGCGGCACAATCACGCTGATGATAAACACCCCCATCACGGCCGCAAAAATGGGCCAGCGCGCCGCGCGCAAAGGCGATGTGCGGTGAACCGCCCCCTTACCGCCAATGGTGGTAAAGCGCCGCGCCTCGCGCAGCATCCATGCGTCAATGCCCAGCGTTACCACGCCAATCAGCAACACCGCGCCCGCAAACACCGCCGCCATGCCGTTTTGCTGGGTACTAATCGCGCGAAACAGCGACACTGCCAGCGTTTCAAACTGCACAGGCAGGCCAAGAATATATGGCACCGAAAACTCGCCAATCGCATCGGCAAACATCAAAAGCCCCGCCGACAAAACCGCAGGGCGCAGCGCGGGCAAGGTAATGCGGCGCAAAATCGTCAACCGCCGCGCGCCCAGCATTTGGGCGGCCTCTTCTAACTGGCCATCAAGCCGTTGCAGCGCCCCGCCAATGATCAAAATGGCAAAGGGAATATAGTGCAGCGTCAGCACCACAATTGTCGGCACCGCGCCATAAGCCAGCCAATCGGGCGGCTGCGCGCCAAGTGCCTGCGCCCAGCCGGGTTGGCCGCCCAAAGTAGCGTTCTTGAACAGCGTGACCCACGCCAGCGCAAATGTCCAAACGGGCAGCATATAGGGTATCAGCATTGCCCCTGCCAACCAGCCCCGCAGCGGAATGTCACTGCGCACCAACAGCCATGCCAACAGCGATCCGATCATCAGCGCCAGAGTCGCGGCGCAAATTGCCACCTGCACCGTGTTCCACAAAGGGGCAAAAAATATAATGCCCGACATGCGCGATGCAAAGGCGCGGGTCAGATAATAGCCCGTCAGCGCGCCGTCAGCGACCCCAGTCCGTGCGCCATCGCCTGTTTGCGCGGTCACAGCGTCTTGCAAGATCATTCCAATGGGCAGCGCAATCAGCCACAGAAAAATAATCAGCAACACCAGCCCAAGGCCAAGCACTGGATTGCGCGCAAACCCGCGCAGCAGCGTCAACTGCGCACCTTTTGTGCTGATGATCTGTTGGCCGAAACGCGCATGATAATTCCAAAACTTCTGCCCGAATCACTAGGGCGGATTGGTAACACTTTTATGAATTTTGCACATATGTGCATGTATAAAACACAACAAAAACAAGACATGAAAATATAATTACAAAATTTTTCGCACCTAAGCCCATGAAATCCTAGGCAGATTAGAAAGACCTGTCGTAACCTGCCCAAAGCCTGACACAAAACAGTTACACGCCGCTCTTAGCCCTGCACGCATCGCAAACCCTACACACTTGAAAGGATACCCTTCATGCGCTTCTCAGCCCCCCTCTTGGTGGCCGCCTTGGCCCCGACTCTGGCGCTTGCCGACCCGATGATGGAAACCGTCACGGCCGGCAACACGCTGACCGCAGCCCCAACTGAATGGCTGGGTGATAAGCCCCATTTGGTGATTATGGGCACAGTCGACGGTAAAACCTTTGACGTGCAGGTGATGGACCTCGCCACTGCAACTGTTGCGCTAAAGCGCGAATATTTGCTGAGCGATTCTGACTATAACCCATACCGCGAAATCGATTTTTCGGTCGAGTTTGTTCATGAAGGCATTGATAAGGCCATCGAAGGCAAGCTAACCCATGCCGACTTCAACAAACTGGCCGCGCTGCCCGCAACCTTTACCCTGCAATCGGCCGAAGAATACCCCGAAGGCGATAAGGTCTACACCGAATTTGAATACAAGTGGGAAGCGGGCGGCGTGACCGTTGACGGCGAAAGCCCAGAATTTGACGGCACCGCCACCTTGCACATGGATGATGGCTATCAAGCGGCCGCGCCCAATGGCGATGGCATGGTTGGCGCGTTCATCACCGCCGCAAAGGGCGACAGCACTTATGTCATTTCCTTCACCCTGCCAGTAACGGAGTTCGAAGTTGAAGACTAAGTATCAGTTGGCCTCTGGCCTTGTTTTGGGCGCCGTACTTGCCTTTTCACCTGCGCTGAATGCGCAGGTGAAAGAGGTTCAGGTTACGGCAAAAGCAGAAACCAATTCGATCATTGGCGATGCGGATGACCCTGCCATTTGGGTCAGCCCCAACGATCCTGCCGCCAGTTTGGTTTTGGGCACGGATAAATATAATGGGATGCATGTTTATGACCTAAAGGGCGCAGAAGTGGCCTATTTCAATGACGGTGCGGTCAATAATGTTGATGTGCGCGAGTTTACGCTGGCAGGCCGTACGGTTTGGCTTGCCTCGGCAACAGAACGCGATAACGAAGATATCGTGTTCTATGTGATTGAAGCCGATGGCAAAATCGACCGCGCCACACCGCACGCCTTTCCTGCCATGCCCGACACAACCGAACGGGTGCGCAACATCTATGGCCATGCCATGGCGCGCGATCCTGCGACGGGCCGGGTTTGGACGCTGACCAACTATAAATCGGGTCACATCGTGCAATACGAGGTGATCGATGATAACGGCCAACTCAAGCTGGAATTTGCCCGCATGTTCAAAGTGGCAACCCAGCCCGAGGGCATTGTGGCTGACGACACTGCTGGCCATATCTATGTGGGTGAAGAAGACGCTGGCATTTGGCGCTTTCCCATGCTGCCCGAAGATGGCGATGCCGTGACGCAAATCGCGACCATTCCATCGGATTGCTTTCCCAAAGACGATATCGAAGGCTTGGCCATTTATGACGGGGCAGATGCGCGGTACTTGGTCGTTTCTGCCCAAGGCATCCATCGTGCGGCATTTATCCCGCTGAACGGCGAAGAGGTGCAGCCCTGCGTTGGTTTGGCTGAAATCGCAGCCAGCGGCACGATTGACGGCGTGTCGGAAACCGATGGTCTGGATGTGGTCTCAACCCCGCTGGGGCCAGATTATCCCGAAGGAATGTTGGTGATGATGGACGACCAGAACGAAGACCTGCAAACCAATTTCAAATATATCTCGTTTGCGGATGTAAAGGCAGCACTAGGCCTAAAGTAGGGCTAGAATTCCAGCGATATCCCCCTTGTCGTTGGGGGATATCGCTTGGCGGGACAATGCCTGAACAATGCACATTGTTCACGATTGTGCCTTTCCACGGTGACCTTGCCCGCGCGACGATTCCTCGGGGGTGATTTACATCGCGATCTTTGCGTGTGTGCTCATGTTCAGTTGGCTTTCAAGGCGGTCAGGTTGAGCGCAGTGATCCGCCGCATAACCACCAGCGCGGCACGGGCATCTGCCAAATGCGCGCTCGGCAGTTCGATCATCAGATGCGAAATTACTTAGGAAACCTTGGCGGCAACGCCAAACTCCTTCATGCACGCTTCGACTGACGCAGCGATAGTGTCTTGGTCGTGATCGCGCAGATCCTGCGCGATCACACTTTGGTGAATGCGGATGGTGGTGCTGATCAAATCCATGACTGGTACCTTGCCCTTTGCCTGCGCGAAGTTGCGGGGCGCTCCAAGCTCTTGCGTGGCGGGGTGCAAAAGGCACGCAAGAACGGCCAAATGGTGTTTCATAACCACGGCTCACCACCGCAGCGGCCTTAATGGCGTAACGTTAACCCAAAGAAGTCTTTGCTGATCCAATGTCGAATTAACGGTTACAGTGCAACAACATCGGGCCGAATGCTCCTCCACATCATTGAGATGCAGGAACGCAAACCCCTCAACGCGCAAGTTTGCGGTGCAGATCCTTGGCCACTCGGGCATATTTTGCGGGATTTACGGGCATCTGCCATTCCATAAACCGCTGCATGGCGCTGGCGGTTAGGCCCATATCGTCCAAGAGCTCATCCACCTGATGCATTGAAAATGGAATAATGTTGGTGCCGCGGGCGTGTTTGCCTTCGGTGCGCTCCTCCATCCAGCGCAAACGGCAGTCAGTCATGGCTAGCTGCTCGGCAGGGCTGGGCAGGTTCAGCCCCTTACCGATTAGCGCCGCCACCCAAAGCGCGCCCATTTCCGCCGAGAGCGGCGAGAAGAACGATGAGTTATACCCATTGAACGCCAGATTTTGCACGCCAATGGGCAAAATGCAGCGATACAGACGGAAATTTCCGCGCTCGTCCAAAATGCGGGCTTGGGTATCGGCATCTAGGAACGGGACCTCTTGCCGCCAGCCAGTGCCGCAAATCACGATATCGGCAGGAATCTTCTCGCCAGATTTCAATATGGCAAAGCGTTTGCCACTCTCCACCACCAATTCGCTGATCTCCGTGTCACGTTTGATCGCGATGCGGCCTTGTTCGACCAGCTTGAAAAAACCGTCCGTAACAAGGCTAACAGTGGATCGCGCAATACGTTCAAACGGCCCGCGCGGCTGGGCGTTCAGCTTTTTCAGTTTCAGCTGTTTGGTGATCAGCGATTGCACCGATCCCACCATCGAATTGCGCACGGGCTTGCCAGGGCCGTGCAGAAATTTTTCAAACCCTTTCAGTTGGATATAAGGGAACAGCGCCTCGCCCATGCGGGTGAGGAACAGGTATTTATAATTCAACACACCGCCCAGTTTTTTGGGCATTTTCCAAATCAATTCGCGCGCCACAACCGTCATCGATGCGGCATGATCGACCAGACCAACCGCCACATCGCAAGACGATTTGCCATAGCCAATAACAACAACATTCTTGCACTTGGCATCTGCGGCATTCAAAAATTCTGAACTGTGACAGATCGTGCCACCACTGGCGCGAAACGCGTCTTGCCCTG
>CAXNEP010000180.1:0-5357 GCA_964200865.1 Cypionkella sp.
GTTTCCGCTCGCCCTCCGAAGCAAAGTCATCATCGCTTTCTGGGGCACCTGGTTTTGGCAAATCATGCAAAGATGCCATCAGCAGCTCAAGCTGGGCGGCCACCGCTTCGGCGCGCGCGGTTTGGCTACGCAGCCCATCGGCCTGCGCATGGGCGGCCCCGCGCGCGCCTTCCAGTGCGCGCGTCATATCATCGACCTGCACCGACAAAACCGCAATCGCGCTGCCCATACCCGATTCCAGCGCGGTGAATTTTTTTAGCCGATTGGACAGGACATAGCAGTAAATCGCGGCCCCAAAGGCCCCCGCTGTCATCAGAATATCTGCGATCAATTGCATCTTTTTTTCCTAGTTCAGCACAAATTCAGTGACGAGCAAATCGCGCACTCGCCCATCCCCCGTGACAAGCTGGATGCGCCGCAAAAGCTGCGCGCGGATGCGCAGCAGCATTGCAGGTTCATCCAGTTCAGCAGGGTCAATCGCGCGCAAATAACCATTCATCACATCAATAATCCGCGGCAACAGTAGCGTGACATCGGCGGCATAGGCGCTGGACGTTTCAATTTGCGAGGTAAAGCGCAAGTTGCGCCCAGAATCCGCGCTGCCCAGCGAAATCACCAAAGGTTCAATCGGCACAAAGGCAATGTCGGGCAGTGGGCTTGCGCTTTCAGCCTGCCCTTCTGGCGCAGAATGATCTTGGCCCAGAATCAGCCCCGAATAGGTGGCATAAAAACCACCGCCGCCCAAGATAAGCGCCAGTACCACCCCAATAATAAGGGGTTTTTTCGACTTTTTCGGTGCCACTTCCTGCGGCTCTTCGGCATCAGCCACGGCTGCCTCCTGATTTTCATCACGCGGCCAGAATACCCAAAGGTCACTAACCGATTGTTAAGACCAATCGGTCAATCTGGCGATCAGGGCAGAAGTCCACAGGAGTAAAAAGTGCAGAATTTGATCCAAATCTGGCAATCGCTTGACACGCGGCGTCGGATCATCGTTGCAGGGGCGACAATCGCGGTTTTTCTAGCGATTATCGGGCTTTCGCGCATGGCCGCAGCGCCTGGAATGACGCTGCTTTATGCAGGCCTTAGCCCTGCCTCGGCTGGCGAAGTGATTGCCGCGCTGGATCAAAGTGGGGCCACGTACGAAGTGCGGGGCGATTCGATTTTTGTCGATGAGGGCGCGCGCGACACCATGCGCATGACCCTTGCCAGCCAAGGCCTGCCTGCCGCTGGCGGCGCGGGGTACGAGATATTGGATGGGCTGTCAGGATTTGGCACCACATCGCAGATGTTCGATGCGGCCTATTGGCGCGCTAAAGAAGGCGAACTCGCCCGCACCCTGTTGGCCAACCCACAAGTCAAATCGGCGCGGGTTCATATCGCGCAGGCCCCATCCCAGCCTTTTCAACGCAATCAAAACCCCTCCGCCAGTGTCACGATCACATCGGTCAGCGGGGGGATTGCGCCCGCGCAGGCAAAGGCCATCCGCCATTTGGTCGCCGCCGCTGTCCCTGGAATGGTGCCCAGTGATGTGGCGGTGATCGATTCAGTTGCTGGGCTGGTACCCAGCGATGATGACACCCTGACCCCCAGCGCCATGGGCGATACACGCGCCGCCGAAATGCGCGCCAATGTCGAACGCCTGCTAGAGGCGCGGGTGGGCGCGGGCCGTGCTGTGGTAGAGGTCAGCGTTGATGTGGTGACCGACAGCGAACAGATCAGCGAACGCACGGTCGATCCGCAAGGGCGGGTTGCGATTTCAACCGAGACCACATCCAGCACAGGCAGCGAGTCAGCTGCAGGCACTGATGTTACCGTGGCGTCTAACCTGCCCGAAGGCCAAAATTCTGGCGGCGATGCAGGCAAATCTGAATCTGCCGAACAGCAAGAACGCGTGAATTATGAAATTTCCGAAACCAAGCGCGATGTCATCAAAGCACCCGGTGCCGTAAAGAAAATTTCCGTGGCGGTGCTGCTGGATGGCACCCAAACAGTGGCCGAAGATGGCGCCGTTACCTTCGCTCCGCGCCCTGATGAAGAACTGGCCGTTCTGCGCGAATTGGTCGCTTCGGCAGTTGGGCTGGACGAGGCGCGCGGCGATGTGCTGACGCTTAAATCTTTGGCCTTTGAACCCCTGCCTGAACAAGGCACGGTGGCATCTGCGTCGATGCTGGCGGGCTTTAACATGATGAGTTTGATCCAAACTTTGGTGCTGGGTATGGTCGCATTGGTGCTGGGCCTGTTTGTGATCCGCCCCATGCTTGCGGGCCGTTTTGCCCCTGCGCAAACCCAAATGCTACCTGCACCTGATGGCGGCGCTTTGGCCCTGCCGAACCTTGATGGCAGCGGCGCTGTGCTGACGGGCGAGATCGACAGCTTTGGCGATTTGCCTATGGTCAATTTGGATAATTTCGACATGGGCACGGGCAGCAATGACAGCGCCGACCCAGTGGCGCGCCTGCGCCGCCTGATCGAAGAACGGCAGGCCGAATCGGTAGAAATTCTGCGCGGCTGGATGGAGCAAGAGGAGGAAAAAGCATGAAAACGCTAAACCTCGAAGTGTTTGATACGCCCGAACCTGCGGGCCAAACCCCCGTTGTGGTGCTGGAAAGCATCGCCTTTGAAGAGGCCAAGCTTGCGGCCTACGACAGCGGTTATCGCGCAGGGTGGGATGATGCCGTCGCCGCCCAAAGCAGTGATCAAGCCCAGATTGGCGCAGAGCTTGCGCGGAATTTGAAAAGCCTTGGCTTTACCTTTGCCGATGCGCGCCAACATGTTTTGGACGCGATGGAGCCGCTTTTGCAAGATATTGTCGCGCGGCTTTTGCCCGCCATCGCCCGCGCCAGTTTGGCACCCACGATCTTGCACGCGCTGCGTCCTTTGGCCGAACGCGCGTCTGACAGCCCTGTGGAAATTGTCATTCACCCCAGCGCCCGGATCGCCGTTGACGCGGTTCTGGCACAATCGAACGGCCCACCCGCCGTGGTGGTCGAAGAGCCAAGCCTTGGCGAAGGCCAAGCGTTTTTGCGCTTGGGCCAAAGTGAAACGCGCATCGATTTGGACAGCGCGATTGACGAAATCTCTACCGCGCTGACCAATTTCTTTCAGCATCCAGAAAGGACTGAAACATCATGAGTGAAACGCCAGAAAACAGCCCCTTCGGCCAAGTTCCCATCGAAGTGACCATTTCCGTTGGCAAAGCGCGGCCCCTTGTCAAAGACCTACTGCGCCTTGCGCGCGATTCGGTACTGCCGCTGGATCGCCGCGTCGATGACCCGGTCGAACTGTATGTCGGCGATAGGCTGATCGCGCGGGGCGAATTGCAGGAATTGGATGGCGAGGGGTCTGGCCAACTGGCCGTGCGCCTGACCGAAGTGGCCAATCTGCGCGGCGGACTTTGATATGCAGAAATTGTGGCTGGGGCGCGGTGCTTTTTGGGCAGGCGCGGCAATTGCTGCCGCGTTGACGCTGGCCGCAGGGCCGCTGATGGCGCAAGATATTGCGATTAACTTTGGCGATGATACGTCGCTGGCTGCGCGCTCGATTCAGCTGCTGTTGCTGGTGACAGTTCTATCCATCGTGCCAGGGCTTGCGGTGATGATCACCTGCTTTCCCTTTATCGTGACGGTACTGTCGATTTTGCGTCAGGCGATTGGTCTGCAACAATCCCCGCCCAATATGTTGATCATCAGCCTTGCGCTGTTTCTGACGTGGTTTGTGATGGATCCCGTGTTTACCAAAGCATGGACAGATGGGATCCAACCCTTGCAATCGGGCACGGTTGATGTCCAAGGCGCAATTCCGCTGGTTCTGGGCCCGTTCCGTGCCTTTATGGCCGCGCGGCTAGACCCTGATACATTTGCCGCCATGGCCGATTTGCGGCCCGAAACGCTGGGCATGGCCATTCCCGATGCGCCCCTGTCGCTGCTGGTGCCGTCTTTCATTCTGTCAGAAATTCAACGCGCCTTTGAAATTGGCTTTTTGATTTTTATGCCGTTTTTGATCATTGATCTGGTTGTTGCAGCAATTTTGATGTCAATGGGGATGATGATGGTGCCGCCAGCGGTCGTATCTTTGCCCTTCAAACTGGCCTTCTTTGTTGTGGCCGATGGTTGGTCATTGATCGCGGGCGCCTTGGTGCGCAGCTATATTTAGGTTGGCTTTCACTGCCTTTACACGTCTTGTCGCAGAAAAGTCACCGCGTGCCAGCCCGCCTGCACGCGGTGATGTTTTGTGTCATCCGCACTGCCGCAAAACCCCAAGGCAAAAGGCGGCGGACGACGGGGGCGCAGGGGTGCGTGGGCGCAGCGGTGCAGCCGTCATGCGGTGCCCGTCGTTCCAGCCACCGCTTCGGATAGGGCCCGCTCGTCTTATCCAACCACGCTTTGCGGGCGGCCAAGTGATGTGCCACGCCCCTGTGCGGCTTGCCCTAGTTCACCACAAATTCCGCATGCAGCGCCCCTGCTGCGTTGATACTTTTTAGAATATCTATCATGTCGTTCGGGGCCACGCCCAGCGCGTTTAGACCCGCCACCACCTCGGACAGCGATGTGCCACCTGACACTTCTGCAAGACCAGTGCCAGGATCGGTTTGCAGATCAACAGTGCTGCGCGGCACAACGATGGTTTCGCCTTCGGTAAAGGGGTTGGGCTGCACGACAAGTGGCGCTTCTTGAATGCGCAGCGTTAGATTGCCCTGCGCCACGGCCACGCGGCTGATGCGTACATCTTCGCCCATCACAATTGTGCCAGACCGCTGATCAACAACAACGCGGGCGCGGCGTTCGGGTTCCACAAGTAGGTTTTCCACCACTGCAAGCGCCCGCGCGGGCGATCCAAGGCGCGTCGCCCTAATGTCCAAGGTTACAGTGCCCGAATCCTGCATCTCGGCCGAGCCGCGGCCAAAACGGTCGTTGATCGCCTTTTCAATGCGGGAAGCTGTGGTAAAATCTGGTTCGCGCAGCGCCAAGCGCAAACTGCGCAGCCCTGCAAAATCAAACTCGACTTCGCGTTCCACCCGCGCGCCTGAAGGGATGACCCCAGATGTTGGCACCCCTTGCACAACACGGGCGGCATCTCCCTCGGCAGAAATCCCGCCTGCGATGATTGCACCTTGCGCCACGGCATAAATCTGCCCATCCGCGCCATTCAGCGGGGTCATCACCAAGGTGCCGCCCAGCAGGCTTTTTGCATCGCCCATCGCCGAAACTGTGACATCAATTTGCGATCCTGCGCGGGCAAAGGGCGGCAAGGCAGCGGTCACGAACACGGCCGCCACGTTTTTGGGGCGAAAATCTTCGCCCGTTACATTCACGCCCAAACGCTCTAGTAAATTGGCCATCATCTCTTCGGTAAAG
>CAXNEP010000181.1:0-5334 GCA_964200865.1 Cypionkella sp.
CGCAGCCTGCGCGCGCATGAGGCGCGGCTCTTGCTAATGGGGCGCAAAATGGAAGACACTGGCCAGATACAAACTGCGCCGCGCAAAAAGGCTGTTGCGGCGCGCTAACAAGGGGCGGGCAATGGCGCAGCGTTTGGCGGGAAAAGTGGTGATTATTTCGGGTGGGGCATCTGGCTGCGGGGCCGCTGCCGCGCGCCTGTTTGCCGCCGAGGGTGCTGCCGTAGGCATTATTGACCGCAATGGCGATTTGGGCGCGGCGCTGGCCGCAGAATTAGTGGCAAATGGCCATAAAGCCGCCTTTGCCGCCGCCGACGTCTCGCGCAAGGCCCAAGTGGACGGCGCAGTTGCCGCGCTGCAATCGGCCTTGGGCGATGCAAACGTGCTGTTCAACCACGCGGGCACGATTGTGATTAAGCCCTTTTTAGAAACCGAGGAAGAGGACTGGGATTTTCTGTTCGATGTGAACGTGAAATCCATGTATCTGGTCACCCGCGCCGTGCTGCCGCAAATGCTGCGGGCGGGGGGCGGGGCGATTGTCTGCACCTCGTCTATCTCGGCGGTATATGCCACGCCGAACGAAGTGCTGTATGATGCGACCAAAGGCGCGTGCCATATGTTCGCGCGTGCGATAGCGGTCGAGTTTCGGGACAGGGGTATCCGCTGTAACGCCGTCTGCCCAGGGTTCATCGACACGCCCCATGGCCAGCGCGAGGTGGCCGAGTTAACCGCACTGGGCGTGGATGTATCGGATGCGGCGATTAAGGCAGCGCAGGGCCGCTTTGGCCAGCCCGAAGATATCGCCCGCGCGGCGCTGTATTTGGCCAGCGATGAGGCCAGTTTTGTGAACGGCGCGCAGTTGTTTGTTGATGGGGGCTTTAGCGCGGTTTAGGCGCTGGCCCCTTTGCACTGGCGCGCAGGGACTTTTGCAAGGTTATTAGTCTATCGCGCAGAATATCGGCCTGCATGGGGGTTAAATCGCTGGCCCTTAGCACGCAGGCGGGAATATCGGTGGCGCGCTGGGCCATGGCGCGGCCAGCATCCGTTAGCGTGACCAAAACCTGCCGTTCATCCGCCGTACTGCGGGCGCGCGTGATCAGGCCCGCATCTTGCAGCCGTTTTATCAGCGGGGTTAGGGTGTTGCTGTCCAAATGCAAAGCTTGACCAATTTGGCCAACGCTGATGCCATCCTGCCCCCATAGGGCCGACATCACTAGATATTGTGGATAGGTCAGGCCCAAAGGTTCCAGCAGCGGGCGATAGGCGGCCTGCATCGCGTGCATCGCCGCATACAGCGAAAAGCAAAGCATATCGGGCGGGGTTAGGGGGGATGTTTTGGACATAAGCTAATTTATATCTCGTGCGATCAAAGCGCAAGCGATTGACTAGGGTGCCGTAAGCTTATATCTATCGCACACGATTTAATCGCATTCGATAGGAGTTAACATGAGTGTAGATGTGAAATACTGGACCGAAGCGCAGGCCACAGGCGGCGGGCGTAATGGCGTGGCGAAACTGGCCAGCGGGATGTTGACCGTGACCATGACAAGCCCAACCGAGCTGGGCGGGTCGGGCAAGGGGCATAACCCTGAAGAGTTGTTCGCGCTGGGCTATGCGGCCTGCTACCTTGGCGCAATGCGCTTTGCCGCCAGCAGCGAAAAACTGGGTTCTGTGCCCGATGATGCCACTGTCACCGCACATGTTGGCATTGGCGGGCGTGAGGGTGGCGGCTTTGGCCTGAAGGTGAAACTGGTTGTCAGCCTGCCAGGCGTCGCGCGTGACGTGGCGCAGAAGATCGCCGATCGCGGCCATTTCATTTGCCCCTATTCCCACGCGACCAAGGGCAATATCGACGTTGTCACAGAATTGGCCTAATGCAAAACTGGGGCAGTGATGCCCCCGTTGTTACAAGGGGATGATGGGGCGGGGCTAGGACTGCCCCATCCAGTCCTGCATCCAATCCCATGTCGCGGATAGATCGCGTTTTTCGGGCGGTGCGGGCACTGATGCTGGCAAGACAACAGGCTTACCGCGATAGGAATCCGCAAGTTCGCGGAACAAATGGCCCTGCGGTTTTACCTTATTGTCTTGGTCGATCAGGCCAAGGCCATATTCAAAAGGGTGAAAGTCAAAACGCCGCGATACGTCATGGCTGGCCCACCACGTAAACCAACTGACACCGCCATTTATGGCATTTGTCACGAAGGATTCAGTCCAGCGCGGAATGTCGGCCTCGGGCATTTCAGTGCCGCAGGCGCCAAATTCCTGAATCCAAACTGGCTTTTGCGCCGCGCCGCCAAAGCTGCGCGCCAGTGCGGCCATTGCGCCGCCAAGATGGGTGTAGGGCTTGTCCAAGGGGCCGCCCCGATCGGCAGCGCCCGTCCAGAACGGCCAGCAATGCAGGGCGACGATTGGTTGAGCGGCAACCAGCGCATTGGGCGAAAAGGTGTGGGGTTGAAACCATGGTTTGTGATCGACGCCATTGACGTGAATTCTGTCTGAGTGGCTAGCCTGCATCTGAGAAAAGGCGCGGGCCATCCAAGCGTCACCCTTGCGGGGGGTGGTTTTCCAACTGCAATTGATTTCGTTGCCAATGTCAAAGCCAAGGAAGTTTGGATGCGCGTGCATCCTTTCGTTCAACGCCGCCAAAAGAAGCGACTGCGCGCCCGCCCACGCGGGGGCGGCATAAAAATCCTCGTCCTGAAGGAAGGGAGGTTCGAACCGATAACCGCTGAGCCATCCAGTATAAACGCATGGCATAACGTCTAGCCCCTCGGCTGCAGCCAAGGTGATCAAGGTATCCAGCCGATCAAGGTGCGCGGGGCTGATAAAGCGCGGGTTGGGCTGAAACCACGGCCAGACCACCATCACACGAATATGGTCGGCCCCAAGGCCAGCAATAACGGCCAAATCGCGGGCGATGTCGCCCGCGTTCCAGTCGTTAAAGCAAAAATACCAATTCTTTGAAGGCGTGTAGTTTACCCCAAATCGGTGCTGCAGCAGCGGAGAAACAGCGTCACGCACGCACAAGTTTTTCGTAATCGGACGCGATGGTTTGCGTCAGGCTGCCGACTTCAAAGTTATAATCGCCGATCTGGCCCACGGGGGTGACTTCGGCGGCCGTGCCTGTCAGCCAGCATTGCTGAAAGCCTTCCAACTCGGCTGGCATGATGTGGCGTTCATGCACGGTAATGCCCTTGTCCCGCAGCATCCCAACCACGGTTTGGCGGGTGATGCCGTTTAGGAAAGCGTCTGGCAGGGGGGTGTGCACTTCGCCGTCTTTCACAAAGAAGATATTCGCGCCTGTGGCTTCGGCGACATAGCCGCGATAATCAAACATCATCGCGTCCGAGCAGCCCTTAGCTTCGGCTGCGTGTTTGGACATTGTGCAGATCATATAAAGGCCCGCCGCCTTGGCGGCGTGGGGGATGGTTTCTGGGCTGGGGCGTTTCCATTTTGCGATGTCGAGTTTGGCGCCGCGCGTTTTGGCATCGCCATAGTAATTACCCCAAGACCACACGGCCACCGCCATGCGGATTGGGTTTTTCTTGGATGCCACGCCCATATCTTCGCCTGCGCCGCGCCATGCGATGGCGCGCACATAGCCATCGGTGAGGTTATTGGCCGCAAGCGTGGCGGCCTTTGCTGCCTCGATCTCGTCAACGGAAAAGGGCAGATCCATATCCAAAAGCTCGCCCGACTTGCGCAGGCGGTGCGAATGTTCGACCGATTTGAAGATGCGCCCATTATAGCAGCGCTCGCCCTCGAACACCGAGGAGGCGTAATGCAGTGCATGGGTTAGAATATGCACATTGGCGCTGCGCCATTCCACCAGTTTGCCATCCATCCAGATGAATCCGTCCCGATCGTCATAGCCTGCCATCGCGCCCTCCTGATTTGCGAATGTTGCGCATGATAGGCCCGTTTCGGACATAATCTTGCGCTAAATCGGCGATTCGGTACCAGTTTCCCCTTGGAATGTCAACAAGGCTGACATAAATTGCGCCTATAGGGGGTGCGACATGGTGGATGCAAAATCAGGCGATGACAGCCTGCTGTTTTTGACCGATGAGAACCTGCGCCGCGGGATCGAGGCGATGTTTTTTGCCTATCGCGGCTTTACCTCTGACCCCGACCGCATTTTACAAGGGCTGAATTATGGCCGCGCCCATCACCGCGCTGTGCATTTTATTCATCGTGCACCCGGCACGACAGTGGGTAATTTGCTGGACATTCTGGGCGTGACGAAACAGTCGCTGAACCGCGTTTTGCGCAGCCTGTTCGAGGATGGTTTGGTCGAGGCGCGGGTGGGCCGCAAAGATCGGCGCGAGCGGCATTTGTATTTGACACAGAAGGGCGCGGCGCTGGAGCGCAGCCTTTCGGATGCGCAACGCGCGCGCATGCGCAGTGCGTATCGTGCGGCGGGGCCTGTGGCTGTGGCAGGGTTTCGCACAGTTTTGGAGGCGATGATGGATGATGAGCAGCGCCGCCAATATCAGGCCCAATATCAGGGCGCGAAGGATGGTGCGCCATGAGCTTGACCCAAAATGATATGCAGCCGCATTTGCTGGTGGTAGATGATGACGAACGCATCCGCAGCCTGTTGCAAAAATATCTGATCCGTTCGGGGTTTTTGGTGACGGTTGGACGTGATGCGGCCCAAGCGCGGCGTCTGCTGGCGGGGCTAGAGTTTGATATGGCGATTTTGGATGTCATGATGCCAGGCGAGGATGGCGTGGCGCTGACGCGCGATTTGCGCAAATCTTCTGTGATGCCGATTTTGCTGCTGACAGCCAAAGGCGAGACAATTCACCGCATTGATGGGCTAGAGGCGGGGGCGGATGATTATTTGGTCAAGCCGTTTGAACCGAAGGAGTTGGTGCTGCGCATCAGTGCCATTTTGCGCCGCGCGCCCGCGCCTGCTGCGCCGCAGCGCGCCAAGATGTTGCATTTGGGCGAAGTGCGTTATGACCCCGAGCGGGGAGAGTTGTGGCGCGGGGCGGAATTGGTGCGCCTGACGGCGACCGAGGCTGCGCTGATGCGCGCCTTTGCGGCACAGCCTAGCAGCCCGATTTCGCGTGAGGGTTTGGCGGGGGGGTTGGCGGGGGGGGTGGCCGATAGTACAGATGGCGGCGGTGAGGGTGGCGGCGAGCGGGCGGTTGATGTGCAAATCACCCGCCTGCGCCGCAAGATTGAATCCGATCCGAAACAGCCGCGCTATTTGCAGACAGTGCGCGGAGAGGGCTATATGTTGCAGCCTGACTGAGGCAGAAAAAGGGGGCGCACGCGCCCCCTCGCTGCGCTCACCCCCTGTGGATATTTGAGAAGAAAAGAAGC
>CAXNEP010000182.1:0-5324 GCA_964200865.1 Cypionkella sp.
CTATAACGTCGCCCCCGCCCAAATTGCTGCCGCCCAAAACGCCTTTGGCCCTGCGATTAAAGGTGCGCTTAGCGCCGCACCCATCACGGGCCGTATCACGGTTTCGGGTTATGAAGGCAGCGAGTTGTTGGTCGCGCGCCTGCTGATCGAAAGCGGCGCAGATGTGCCCTATGTTGGCACGGCCTGCGCCAAAACACCGTGGAGCGCGCCTGATCTAGATTGGCTAACCGCGCGCGGCGTGGCGGTGAAATTCCGCGCCAGCCTTGAAGATGACCTTGCCGCGATGCATGCCTTTGGCCCCGATTTGGCGATTGGTACAACCCCCTTGGTGCAAGCCGCGAAAGAGGCAGGTATCCCGTCGCTGTATTTCACCAACCTGATTTCCGCCCGCCCGCTGATGGGGCCAGCAGGCGCTGGCAGCCTTGGCACGGTGGTCAATGCCGCCATGGCCGGGCGCGAACGTATGGCCGATATGAAGGCGCTGTTCGAAGGTGTGGGCACGGGCGATACCGCTGGCATTTGGGAAGGCGCGCCCAACCTGCGCCCCGATTTCCGCGCGCAGCATCAAAAGAAACTCGACCGCGCCGCCAAGGCCGCCAAAGCCGAGGAGATGATCTGATGCTGATCCAAGATCATGATCGCGCGGGCGGCTATTGGGGGGCAATCTACGCCTTTTGCGCCGTCAAAGGGTTGCAAGTGGTGATCGATGGGCCTGTGGGCTGCGAAAACCTGCCAGTCACTTCGGTGCTGCATTATACCGATGCGCTGCCCCCACATGAATTGCCCATCGTTGTAACTGGTCTGGGCGAAGAAGAGCTTGGCCGTGACGGCACCGAAGGCGCAATGCGCCGCGCGTGGAAAACGCTTGATCCCGCCCTGCCTGCCGTGGTGGTCACAGGTTCCATTGCCGAGATGATCGGCGGCGGCGTCACCCCAATGGGCACGAATATTCAACGCTTCCTTCCCCGCACCATTGATGAGGATCAATGGCAATGCGCCGACCGCGCGATGACATGGATTTTCACCGAATTTGGCATGACCAAAGGCCGTATGCCGCCCGAGGCTGACAAGGTTGAGGGTGCCCGCCCGCGCGTGAATATCCTTGGCCCCATGTATGGCGTGTTCAACATGGCATCAGATTTGCACGAAATCCGCCGTCTTGTGGAAGGTATCGGCGCTGAAGTGAACATGGTGCTGCCCTTGGGCGCGCATTTGGCCGAAATGCGCAATCTGGTCAACGCCGACGCTAATATTGTGATGTACCGCGAATTTGGGCGTGGGCTGGCCGAAGTTTTGGGCAAGCCTTACCTTCAAGCCCCCATTGGCATGGACAGCACGATTAAATTCCTGCGCAAACTGGGCGAAATGCTGGGGCTTGATCCTGAACCCTTTATCGAACAGGAAAAGCATTCCACCCTGAAACCCGTTTGGGATTTGTGGCGCTCGGTCACTCAAGACTTCTTTGCAACTGCCAGCTTTGCGGTGGTCGCATCAGAAACCTATGCGCGCGGGTTGCGCCATTATCTGGAATCCGATCTGGGCCTGCCCTGCGCCTTTGCCGTGGCGCGCGTGGCGGGGCAGAAAACCAATAACGAAGCAGTGCGCAGTTTGCTAAAGCAGCACCGCCCGCTGGTGGTGTTCGGGTCGATCAATGAAAAGATGTATCTGGCCGAAATGAAGGGCGGCTTTGGCCCTGCGCCCAGCTTCATTCCCGCCTCGTTCCCTGGCGCTGCCATCCGCCGCGCCACGGGCACGCCTGTTATGGGCTTTGCGGGCGCGGTCTATGTGCTGCAAGAGGTGTGCAACAGCCTGTTTGATGCACTGTTCCACATTTTGCCCTTAGGCTCTGATATGGACAGCGCTGCGGCCACCCCCACTAACCTGCGCCGCGATTTCCCTTGGGATGTTGATGCGCAGGCAGCCCTTGACCGCATTGTGGCCACCCACCCGATCCTAACCCGCATATCTGCCGCCCGCACCCTGCGCGATGCTGCCGAAAAGGCAGCCCTAGATGCAGGCGCCGAGCGCGTGGTTCTTGAAACAGTCACCGCGTTGCAGGGCGATCTTGCCCGCAGCGCCACCCCACCATCCAGCCCGAAATCAGGAGAAACAGCATGAGCGACTTTTCAGCAAGCGGCGATCTAAGCGGCGTCAAGCGCGTGAGCCGCGTCGAATTCAGCCTGTATTTCACGCTGATCCTAACCTTGGCCTTGGGCCTGCATCTGGTGCGCTGGCCCGTGGCCGCACTGCGCGCGATGCGCCTGCCAAAAACTGGCCCGCTGGCCTGCGCGATCAAAGACGCGCGCGCCATCACGCCTATGATTTTCCGCGGCTAACCACTGGCCGCGACACGTCTTTCGACTCTTGGCAACAGGGGCCGAAGCATTGGGGGGCATTCCGCCCCTTATGACCCAGCCGCAGGGTTTGCGGCGTCGGCACGAATATCCTGGAGGATACTATGGCTGATAAATCTGATCTGTCTTTCACAGGTCTAACTGACCAACAGGCACAAGAATTGCACTCGGTCTACATGAGCGGGCTTTGGTTGTTCGTATCCATGGCCATCATCGCGCACGCCGCGGTGTGGTTCTGGCAGCCTTGGTTCTGAGGGGGATTGAAACATGAGCAACTTTCACAAAATTTGGCTGATTTTCGATCCGCGCCGCGTTTTCGTAGCGCAAGGGGTTTTCCTCTTCCTGCTGGCAGCGATGATTCACCTCGTCCTGCTGTCCACCCCCGGTTACAACTGGTTCGACAAAGCGAACGCCAAGTACGGCTACGCTCCTGTCGCAGCACCAGCAGAATAACCGCAAAGATCGTTGCGGGCGGCCCCGCCGCCGCCCGCAACAAACACAGACAGTTTCACGACATAACCCGACGTGCGCATAAGCGCCGTCCAATCGCGGAGGGGAAGCATGGCTCTGCTTAGCTTCGAACGTAAATATCGCGTGCCAGGAGGTACGCTGATCGGCGGAAACTTGTTCGACTTTTGGGTCGGCCCGTTTTACGTTGGTTTCTTTGGGGTCACGACCTTTTTCTTCGCGGCCCTAGGCACAATTTTGATTTTCTACGGTGCAGCATTGGGCCCAACTTGGAACCCATGGTTGATTTCAATTGATCCTCCGCCCGTTGAAAATGGTCTGGCTTTTGCCCCGCTGATGCAGGGCGGGCTTTGGCAAGTGATTACCATCTGCGCGATTGGGGCCTTTGTTTCGTGGGCGCTGCGCGAGGTAGAAATTGCCCGCAAATTGGGTATTGGGCTGCATGTGCCCTTTGCCTTTGGCGTGGCGATTTTTGCCTATGTCACCTTGGTTGTCATCCGCCCCATTCTGATGGGGTCTTGGGGCTATGCCTTTCCCTACGGCATTTTCAGCCATCTCGATTGGGTGTCGAACACGGGCTACACCTATGGCAACTTCCACTATAACCCCGTCCACATGCTGGCCGTCAGCTTTTTCTTCACCACGGCTTTGGCCTTGGCGCTGCATGGCGCATTGATCTTGTCGGCGGCCAACCCGCCCAAGGGCGAAGTTATGAAAACCCCCGATCACGAGGATACCTTTTTCCGCGATCTGATCGGGTATTCCGTCGGCACGCTGGGCATTCACCGCCTTGGCCTGCTGCTGGCCCTAAATGCTGGATTCTGGAGCGCGATCTGCATCCTGATTTCGGGCACGATCTGGTTTGAGCAGTGGGTTGATTGGTGGAGCTGGTGGCTGCAACTTCCATTCTGGGCCAATATTCCAGGAGGCGTAAATGGCTGAGTATCAAAACATCTTCACCCAAGTCCAAGTGCGCGCCGCCCCAGAAATGGGCATGGTCGAGCAAGTGGAAACGGGCAACCGCACCAGTGGCGCAACCTTTTCCAACCTTGCGGGCTGGTTCGGAAACGCCCAGCTTGGCCCGATCTATCTGGGCACAATGGGCGTGGTATCCTTGGCTACAGGCGCGATTTGGTTCATGCTCTGCGGCGCTTGGTTCTGGCATCAGGCAGGGTACAACCCAGCCGTGTTCCTGCGCGATCTGTTCTGGTTCTCGCTAGAACCGCCAGCGGCTGAATACGGGCTTGGCTTTGCGCCTATAGCCGAAGGTGGCCTGTGGCTGATTGCGTCGTTCTTCTTACTGATCTCGGTGATGGCATGGTGGATGCGCACCTATCTGCGCGCCGAAGCCTTGGGCATGGGCAAGCATGTGTCTTGGGCCTTTGCGGGTGCGATCTGGCTGTTCTTGGTACTGGGCCTTATTCGCCCCGTGCTGATGGGCAGCTGGTCGGAAGCCGTGCCTTACGGCATCTTTAGCCACCTTGATTGGACGAACAACTTTTCGCTGACCTACGGCAATCTGTTCTACAACCCTTTCCATGCGCTTTCTATCGCCTTCCTGTACGGATCGGCCCTGCTGTTTGCGATGCATGGGGCGACCATTCTGGCCGTCACCCGTTTGGGCGGCGACCGCGAACTGGAACAGATCGTCGATCGTGGCACAGCATCGGAACGCGCCGCCTTGTTCTGGCGCTGGACGATGGGCTTTAACGCCACGATGGAGGGTATTCACCGCTGGGCATGGTGGTTTGCAGTGCTGGTCACCGTCACGGGCGGGATTGGTATTTTGCTAACAGGCACTGTGGTGGATGACTGGTATTCTTGGGCGCAAGTCCACGGCTATGCGCCGCTTAACTGACCTTCGAAAGGAAACCAGATGTCCGATAAATACTATCACGAAGGCGACACCACTACTGCCCTACGGTCTTGGGTGTTGTGGCAAATGCTGCGGGGCGCGGGTTGGGCGACGGTGTTCGTTCTTGCCATTGGCCTGACGCTGGGTGCGATTTGGGCGGTGGGGCAGCTTTTGCCCGCCGAAAGCAAAACCGCGCCATCGCCCTATACCCAGCTTGACCTTGGCGCAGATGCGCTGACCGAACTGGTCTAAAAGGCTTTGGGCTGGGCGGGGAAACCTGCCCAGCCCGCACGATGTTTGGGCCATATGCCGGCCCGAACAACTCGGGTTTTCCACGGCCCGGTTCCCTTTCCTGTTGGCAACAGGCACCTGGTGCCGCGTGCGACGCGCCGCGGCACCCCTTTTGCCCCCGCTTTTACCCCAAACTAGCCCCTCGCTGCATTTTCTTGCGAAAGTAGGCCCGCAATGACCACATCTTCCCAAACTCCGCTGCCCCAAACTCCGCTGCTGGACAAAGTTCAGCTTCCTGCCGATCTTCGCGGTCTAAGCGACGCAGATTTAGCCACCCTCGCGGGCGAGTTGCGCCGAGACGTGATCGAGGTGGTGTCCAAAACGGGCGGGCATCTGGGATCATCGCTTGGCGTGGT